>CAZCAD010000209.1:0-6150 GCA_964496525.1 uncultured Flavobacteriales bacterium
AGCAAACAAAATAACTTCGCCTATTCTGTAAACTTTATTTCTTAACAGACCCTTAATCAAAACTGGTTAAAGTCTTGTTTCTCTACATTGTCTTCAACATTGTCCTCAAAGTCATCATGTTGTCCGTCCTTATCCTTGCCCACTTTTAATTTTGGAAGCTGCGCTAAAAGGACGTCTCGAACTTTTTCACCGCGATATGAAATCAGCGCTATCGTCATGACAATTGAGGTGATGAGAATGACGAATAGTAATACGCCCGGATCAAACTGCTTAATGGCAAATTCAGGGTGAGCCCCAATCACAAAGAAGAGCAGGATTGTTATCAATCCTCGTGGCGCAATGTAGAGCTGGGGAGTAATATTTGTTTTTATGATTGCCTTCAGTACTAAATATCTAACCAAATAAAGAGAAAGCAAAATTCCGAGGGAGACAAGTGCAACATCCAAATTTGCTACCGAATTAAGCGTGATAAACATCCCAAAAATCACAAAGAAAAAAGTCCGAATAACAAAGGCTGACTCCAGGGTCAGGATTTGAAAATCCCGCATGATTGGCTTCACCTTTTCTTCATTCACCCATTTCGACAATTTCTTTCCCCTAAAAAACAATTTAGTGTTGTTCAGGACTACACCGAAAGCAAGAATTATTAAAAGGGATGACAAATGAAATTTTTTCCCCATCGCATACATGAACATCAAGACAGCGATAACCAGAAACAGTTTTACCTGCGATGTCAAACGCTGAAAAATAAACACCATTCCGTAAGCCAAAACGATGGAAACAACGACAGTAATGCCAATGTTTATTAGTATATCTGTGGCGACGGTTTGAAAACCGGCTCCTTCTTCTGTCCCAATGAGAAAATAAAAGAACATAATTCCCAAAATGTCCGAGAAGGTGCTTTCATAAACCATAAACTCTTTCTTAGTGCCGGTTAATCCTCCGACTGAGGGAATGATTATGGCCGAGCTCATAATGGACAATGGAACCGCGTATACAAGACAATTATAGAAGCTTTCCTCTGCACCGGGTACAATAACATAAATCAAGAGGGCGATTACCATGGAAGAAGCTGCCAGGGCAACCAGGGCCACCAAAAAAGAATTAATGATTAACGCCTTTTTCTCAATTGATAAGTTCAAGTCAAGGGCGGCTTCAAGCACGATCATCACCAGGCCGACATTTCCAATTATCTCCAGCGATGTTAAGTTGGCGTAGCTGCCAATCTCATAAGATTCGGGCACAAATTCCTTCAGCACCACGCCTAATCCAATCAGCATGAGTACCGAAGGAATATTCGTTCTTTTCGCCAAAATATTGAAGAAAAAGGAGATAATGATGACGGATGAAATTCCGATTATGAGCAAATATGTATCCAATGTTATTCTTTTTGTTCCACGTGCTTCGGAAAGGACACATAAAAGGTCGTTCCCTTATTTAGTTCTGATTCAAACCAAATTCTTCCCTTCATTCCTTCAACTATTTGTTTTGACATCGCCAATCCAAGTCCCGTTCCGGTTGATTTTGTTGTAAAATATGGAAGGAAGATGTTCTCTTTTTGCTCCTGCGAAATTCCCTTGCCGTTGTCCTGAACACTAACCAGATAACTGTCTCCACCTTCAACCAGCCTCAATCGAATCTTTCCCGATTCTCCTGCCGAGACAGCTTGAATAGCGTTTTTTATCAGGTTGTTAAATACACGAAGGAGTAGGTCTTTGTCTGCCCAAATTATTGCTTCTTCCGGAATCACTTCAATCTCAAATTCGTGTTGGTCGTACTCTGAAAAAACGGCCGTGCTGCTCTGAACAACGGCGATTAAGTCAAGGGCAATTTCATCAGCCCTGGGCATTTGAGCAAAATTTGAGAACTCATTCGCGATTTGCGTCAGTGCATCTATTTGTTCTATTAAGGATCGCGTGACCTGTTCCAGTTTTTCCTTCGATTCTTCGTCCGATACGTTTACAGATCTCTTCAAATGTTGAATCGACAACTTCATCGGTGTCAATGGATTCTTAATCTCATGAGCAACCTGCTTGGCCATTTCCCTCCACGCACTCTCTCTTTCACTTTTTGCTAAGGCTTCAGCGTTGATTTGCAGCTCAATGACTTTTTTGTTGTACTCATTCACCAGCTCTCCTATCTCATCTGTTCCCTCGTAATCAATTGGTTTAGCCACTGATCCAATCTGAACGGTTCGAAGGCTGTCCTGAATATATTTCAACGGCCTCGTTAAGAGGTTAGAAACCGTAATTGACAGAATTGTGGAAATTGCCAGCATCAGCACCATAATATTGATTATCGCCAGCAAAAATCCTGAAATTTGACTTTCCAATTCACCCTGCCTAGAAATATATTGCACATTCAAATAGGCTAAAAACTCCCCCTTCTCATTAAAAAATCCTGCATAAGCGGACAAATAGTTCAGATTTCCAATACTCTCTTCGTGTATGAATTCACTTTTGTGATCAAGATGAATGGCCTTATAAGCATTCGCATTCATCTTTTTCGAAACCAGACCCTGAGAATATATTTTAGGTTGTGAAGAAGCAAGTAAGTCTCCTCCTTTGGAAAATAGATTGATGTCCGTTACGAAGACCGTAGAGAACTTTTGGAGGATGTATTCGAGATAGTAAGAGTCATCATGTGTTAGCTCACCGTATTTCTTAAGTTTTCCTTGTAATTCGGTTCGGACTGAACCTGTTTTCTCCTTAATTAAGTCCTTATTGCTATCATATTTTTGCTCAACGACATAGGTTCCGGCGCCAACTGCAAAGGCGATCAGCGTCACTAAGGTCAAGCCAATTAAGACTGCCTGAATTTTGACATTGAGTTTGATGTTTCTAAAAGTCATCTTGGACTGAAACTGAGTAAATCCTAGCGGAATCAGAAGAAGCACACCATAAATGATCAGCAAATAAGAAAATGAAGTGAAGAGGGCCAGGCCTGATGTTACAGGTTTGGATAAAATTGTCAGATAGCCTTTTTCTTCCTCACAGATGTAATGACTATAATCATCCTGAGTCGAGAAGTTATTCTTTTTTTCGAACCAGGACGGAGCTTTGGTCGGATAATTGTAATCTCCCTTCCTGGTCACAATTTCTCCATCCACATATTTTGCCATTGAGTAGCCCTTTAGCTGATCTCCTCCCTGGGTTCTGGAATCCAGAAGCAGAGACGGAAGTCCAATTTCATCCGCCAATTTTTTCGCCCTGAATTCGCTGAATAAAAACCCGACAATGGAATCATTCTCCTTGATCGGAAAACGAGCAATGTAATTCAGTTTGTCTGCGTAATCCTTTACAAAGAATATGTTTTTGTTAATGTCCGATTTACTGCCTGACTGTGCTATTATTTCCTCAAGCCGGCCAAAATCTTTGAGGATGAAGTTCCTATCGTCCTCTATTACCAGGCTATCTCCTCCAAATAAATAAAATTTCATGTCATATTTATTCTTCAACCGATAGAAATAATCGTCTTCTAATTGTTCATTGAACTTTGCATAATAAAAATCATCAGAACTTAAAAATGGCTGGATAAATTTGCGGCGCTCCAATTTTTGCTCAACCTCGTCATATTCTATTTCATCCGGAGGATCTTTATCCGCAGCAAACCTTTCCGCTCTTGCCATTCTAAGTTTTTCTTCATTGTTGATACTATACTCTTGAAGAATGTAAGCAGCGTAGAAGGATGTGAAGGCGAGTAAAGTGATAACATGAACAAATTTGTAACTCTTCTCTTTATATTCGAACCATAACAAAAATCCACTAAGAAAGAATGGCCAGAAAGAAGTAAAAAGACCCTGTCCAAAATAATTTTGGTCAACAAGAATGTAGACACCTGACGTGATCATCCAGAGAAAGGCCAATCGATTCCATTCAAATTCGTTCTTTTTCAACTGAATAAATATGTACTGAATGAGCTTAAAGTATGCATAGAAACTCGCCCCTATCATTCCGATGGAAATGAAGGAGTACATGTCCAGATCAAAAAACTGCTCCAGATCAAATGAAATCTGTGAGTCGTAAACCAATGTATAAATGATGTCATTGATTTGGAATGCAACGTAAAAACTTGCCAGAAAAAGAGGAAGTAGAAAAATGACCAACTTCAGTTTTTTGTTTCCTTCTTTGAACCAATTTCGAGTTCGCTTTAAGAGGAAGTGAATCAGAAAATAGACGATGCAGACGTTGATGATAAGATCTCCGAGTGAAGGTGCTAAATCGGTAGAGGCATAAAGTTCACGATCAAATAAGTATAAATTTTTCAATGATCCCAACCATTCGGACTTTATCCACAAATAGCGAATTACAAGAATTGCAAGAGGAAATATCACGAGCAAAATCGGCTTGGAAATCAACAATCGCTGAAAAGCATTTATCAGCAGTTGAAGAAGGATAATAATGCCGAGCAGGTAGCAGAAAAAAATCATCGCTTCCAGGGAATCATTCCGTTCAATTTCTTCATCGGGCAAAATAGAAAAGATCAAATCGCCACCTTCATTTTTCACTCCAAATCCTTCGTCATCAAAAGTAATTTCTCCCTTTAAATTAGGCAACAATGCATCCGAAAAGCTATTAACCAGGTCATCATTCTCATGGTCGAACTCGTTCTTGACTAAAAAAGCGCCAACATATTCTTTGTCATCTTGCTTTAAGACTGAAAAACGATACCAACCATTTTCCAGCATTTGAATTTCGCCGTGCTCGACCAGGACGTGATCGTAAACAAATGGTAATGGTACATTGTTAGTTGTCCAAAGCGAAAGCGTGTCTTCGGCATAGACGAAATAATTGAAATCCCTCTCCGCCGAAAAATTAAAAGCGGCCTCAAATTGCTCCGCGACGGATTGTTTCTGAGAAACGAGATTAGCGAACTTCGGCAGACTACTTTCGAGCTCATTACTCTTTTCAGCGAAGAGACTCTCAAATTCTTCGATATCTGCATTTGAAATTGAGTTGTCGAGTTTAAAATGATAGAGATAAGAGCCCAGAAACCAGAAAAAGAAGCCACATAAAGCAGTCCAAATAAATCGTTTTTTGAATCTTCTTTTCATTCTAATTAAGACAATTCTACTGAGCTTGCATTTCTCCGCATCGATGAATCTTTTCCAGGAGTGTTTCGACGTTTTCGTCGAATTCTTCGCGGTTGTTGATCACAAGATCGACCTGATTCTTGTAGGGTCGCAAATAATTATTGTATGCGGGGATCACGTGATTATTCCATTGGTATAAAATATCTTCATCCGCATAATTTCTTTCTTTTCTGTCTCTCTTCAAGCGCCGATTTAGCTGTAAGTTGGCAGGAGATGAAACATAGACAGAATAGTCTAACAATTCACGGATAAAATCATAATGCATCACAAATATACCTTCGATTAAAAGTAGGGACTTTGGTTCTAAGCCTAATGGCTTACGGGCTTTATTTGGATTGTTAAAAACGTAAAGCTCCTGAATAATAGACTCCCCGGCAAGGAGCCTTTTTAGATCGGATTCAATGCTCACGATATCAAGGGCAGTGGGCAAATCAAAATTAATAATGCCATTTTGGTCTCTGGTTTGTTTTTCCTTTGGTAAATAATAATTATCCAACGAAAATACGGTGACTTCCTTGCCAAACTCCTCTTGGATCAAGTTGATAAGGGTCGTTTTTCCAACGCCGCTACCTCCAGTTATGCCAACCGTAAATTTAATCATGAATTAGGGTTCTATTATTCGTTCACCGCAATACCAATGGTAAACGCTACATTCTCCCAGGCAAATTCTATACCGTCTTCAACAATGGTATATCGCAATGATTCTTCAGATTCCTCGAGCCATTCCGGAGCAATATTGATCCGTGCAACATCTTTAGTGGGATCATGATTATAGGCTCCCCAGACTCCGTGTTCCTCTTGGCTCCACTCCTCATTTAAAATAATTTGCCAATCTGAATCTGTCATGGGTTTGATAAATAAAGCATAGGTCCCTGCTTTTACTTCTGTATCTGCGAAAAGAACACCGCCACCAAATGTAATTGCCGTCGTCTCATCTGCTCCGGCGCGCCAAACCTTATCATACGGAACCAACTCTCCCCAAATAGTCCGTCCTTTCACATAGGGCGATCCATAATCTATTTCGATTTGAACTCCATTGGTAATACCGCTTGATTGTG
>CAZCAD010000210.1:0-6117 GCA_964496525.1 uncultured Flavobacteriales bacterium
TGCCTGGCCGGCAGGCAGGTAAGCGTAGCCGTAGCTACGGTTGGAGAAAATAACGCAGGCTAATGGAAAAAGAGTTTTTTTGCCATGCACATTCTTTGTTATAATGTCTATTAACCGCAATGCTTTACGAACTCCATCCTCAAAACCCCGACCAACGCAAGATTCGTTTAGTCGTTGATATCCTCCGAAAGGGTGGCGTTATCATTTATCCATCGGACACAGTTTACAGTTTCGGATGTAGCCTACAAAACAAAAAAGCCATCGAACGCCTAGCCAAGCTGAAAGGAATTAAACTAAAGAAAGCCAACTTCTCGATCATTTTTCATGACCTCAGCCATTTATCTGACTATACAAAACACATCGATCGACCATCTTACAAAATATTGAATAAGAATCTTCCCGGACCTTTCACATTTATCCTGTCGGCCTCACCTCAAATTCCAAAATTGTTTGACAGCGCAAAAAAAACGATTGGTATTCGAATTCCGGACAGCCGTATCGTCATGGCGATTGTTGAGGAATTGGGACACCCGCTGGTTACTACCTCCATCCATGCCGAAGAAAATGAGGTGATTAAATATGACACCGATCCGTACGTCATTGCCGAAGCATGGCTTAATCAGGTTGATGCCATTGTTGACGGAGGTTTCGGTCAAAACGAGGCATCAACCGTAGTGGACTTGTCAAATGGTGAAGTTGCAATGATCCGCGAGGGCATTGGGAAGTTGGAATATTAAAGGAGACCTCTAAACATCGCCGGCCAATGGCTTAGGGATTGATCCTGATCGAGCGGAGGGAGCATCAGCGAAAGCCCCAAATTCAAACAACGTTAATAACTTCTGATAAATCTATCATTGTCAATCTGGCTTCTAAACTAAATTTACGGCTGTGATTCTCAACTACATCTGGATAGGATTTTTTCTGATTGCTCTTTTGGTAGCAATCGTAAAGACTTTTTTAGGAGAGCTTGGGGTCTGGGGCGAGATCGTTAACAGCACTTTTGAAATGGCCAAAGTTGGTTTTGAAATCTCTCTCTTCCTAACCGGCATCCTCTGTCTTTGGATGGGAATTATGAAAATCGGCGAAAAAGGCGGTTCTGTTCAAATGATATCGCGATTAGTTGGTCCATTCTTCAATAAGCTTTTCCCTGATGTACCGAGTGATCATCCGGCCAGGGGTTCTATGCTGATGAATTTCTCCGCAAATATGTTGGGATTGGATAATGCTGCTACGCCAATGGGATTAAAGGCAATGACGGAATTACAGGAGCTTAATAAGGAGAAGCAGAGAGCATCGAACGCCATGATTATGTTCCTGGTTCTCAACACTTCAGGACTTACATTAATTCCTGTTGCTGTGATGACTTTTAGAAGTCAGTACGGCGCAGAAAATCCGGCAGACATATTTCTGCCAATATTAATCTCCACTTACTGCGCCTCTCTTGTCGGATTGATAGTTGTTGCCATTTATCAGAAAATTAATCTTTTGGACAAAACAATTCTGGCCTACCTCGGCGCGATGACTGCTATTATCGTTGGAATTTTTTATTATTTCAGCAGTCTTGAACC
Organism: uncultured Flavobacteriales bacterium; assembly: GCA_964496525.1. Classification (GTDB taxonomy): domain Bacteria; phylum Bacteroidota; class Bacteroidia; order Flavobacteriales_D; family Crocinitomicaceae; genus JAKSBJ01. The sequence goes on from CAZCAD010000210.1 coordinate 1,569, forward strand.
CCAGGAGTTGGAAGATCAATCTTCGTTTCTCAGCAATTTCATTCTCTACGGAATAATATGTCTTTTCGTCATAATGGCTTTAAGAAAGAAAGAGAATGTTTACGAAGCGTTTATCGAGGGTGCCAAAGGTGGATTTGATATTGCGATTAAAATCGTTCCCTACCTGGTTGCTATCCTGGTTTCAATTGGCGTCTTTAGAGCTTCAGGAGCAATGGACTACATGATTATGGGCTTTGCCTGGTTCTTCGGTTTGTTTTTGGAAAGCACTGAATTTGTAAATGGTCTGCCAACGGCCTTTATGAAACCATTGAGTGGTTCAGGGGCAAGAGGAATGATGATCGATGCCTTTGAAACTCATGGCGTCGACAGCTTTATTGGCCGATTATCCGCAACTCTGCAAGGAGCGACGGACACGACTTTCTACATTATTGCGGTCTATTTCGGTTCGGTCGGTATTCGAAAAACTCGATATGCAATTAAAGCCGGTTTATTAGCTGATTTGGGTGGAATCATCGCGGGGATTATAGTGGCGACTGTCTTCTTTGGTGCATCTGACAAAGGGCCTCCCCGTACTCCGGTTGAAACTGTCAGCGGATTTACTGACGCCTGGATTGCTCACGATCCCTCAAAGGCAGACTTGTTTCTTTCAGAAAAATTTGCGTTTATTGATAACACTTATGATACGCTGGCAGCTAACACAGCAGAGATGCACGAGATTATTCGTAATGACTCGATTGGAGAAGTGAAAATTGAACTGCTCTCACTGGTTTGTCCGAACGACTCTTATGAAATTCAGAGAGGTGAAGAATTGGGTGGAACAATCATTTATGTTAAGATGCGAGAACATTTGTTTGACTTCTGGACAGATTATGGCTATGAGTTTGTTGTAAAAAATGGGGAGATCATGCGTCTAAGGAATATCGGAAATATCAATCACTGATGGGAAGAAAAAAGAAATCGAAGTTTGAGGGAACTGTTGAACTGAAGCCACTGCGCTATTCGCCAAAAATTCTGGTTGGTTGGGCTGAAGCCATCGCAGGAAACCAAAAATTGCGCGATTGGTTTATGGAATCTGAAGATTTCAAAGAGCTGGGTATCTTCGTTCATGCTCTCCTCCTAAAACAGAGTGCCCGAGATTGGTTAATGGAAAATGGTTACGCCCATCTTATGGCAATGCTAAACGCAGTTGAAGGTTCAGAAGAAGCGCTCCATTGGCTGGAAAAAGCAGGCTTCGACGTTTTGAAACATGTTGCTCTCTCGGGTGACGGAAGTGATACTGCTTTCGAATGGCTGAAAATCAAAGGTCACGAAGAATTCGCTATGATTTCGCTAAATATCCGTAGAGTTAAAGCTGAAATTGACGAGAATCATGAAGACCCTCATAAGTTTGTTGGGACGGATTAGTATCTTTAATCCCAATGAAAATCATCACTTCCCTGGCTATTCTATTGCTCGCCTCTAACTCATTCGGGCAAGAAAATTCATACAAACTCTCATTCAGTATCAATGTTTCCGATTCGATCAAAGCCGATTTCAAAACCAAGGGACGACTTTTCCTTTTCATTTCTTCTAATCCTGAAACGCCTCCATGCTGGTCACTTTGGCCCGGAGCAGGGAATAACATTATTGCCAGGAATATTGATGATTTTCCGTTAGAAGGCGGATTAGAGATCAAAAAATCAAAAGGCTGGACATCAACAGGAGACTGGACATTTGAAAACGTTCCTGAAGGCACATATTACATTCAGGCTGCCTGGGATCAGGATTTATGGCAATCCGGAATTTATACGAAAGGCAGTTCCTATTCCAGGGAAATTTTGACTGTAATAGTTGACAAAAATAAATCAGTTGAATTAACACTGGATAGAATGATAAGTGGACAGCCGACTTCAGATCACAAGCTGCATCGCGAGCTGACAATCTTGAGCGACACCTTGTCGAAATGGTGGAACAAACCCATGAACGTTAAAGTTTCTATTCTACTTCCATCCGCTTATGATGAGAATTCAGATCTTGAATACCCGATTCGATACAATATTGCAGGCTATAAAGGTCGATATTCGAGGATTTTGGGACTGTTATGGAATGATGAATTCATGACCTGGTGGGAGTCAGACGAATCTCCTCAGATTATCAACGTGTTTTTGGATGGCTTTGGTCCTTTCGGCGACTGCTATCAGTTGGATTCTGATAATAGCGGCCCCTACGGCTATTCTCTGATCAATGAACAAATCCCATACATTGATTCTTTGTATCGTCGGACGACTTCAGCTAAAGGTAGATACCTTGACGGATGTTCAACAGGAGGCTGGGTTTCTCTCGGATTACAACTCTACTATCCGGATGAGTTTAGCGGTTGTTTTTCCTACAGCCCGGATCCGGTAGACTTTGAAAATTTCCAGCTGATCAATGTTTACTCTGATGAGAATGCCTTTATTAATGAGCATGGTTATGAACGACCGATGCGACGGGAGGTGAATGGTGAACCAATATGGTCCATGCGAGAATTCGTCAAATATGAAAATATCTTAGGTCCAAACAACTCGTATATCCAATCAGGTGGGCAATTTTGTGCATTTAACGCTTTGTACAGTCCTAAGGGCCGGGATGGCTTACCGATTCCTCTTTTTGATCCAATAAATGGAAAACTGGATACCCTTGTCGGTGCGACATGGGTCAAATATGACTTTCTAAAGTACGTAGAGAAAAATTGGGCCGAATTAGGTCCTAAAATTCAAGGCAAGATCTTCGTCTCTGTAGCTGATATGGACAACTTCTACCTAAGCTTTCCCATGAAAAATTTTGATGATTATCTGAAGAAAACCACAAACCCCACTTCTGATGCAACTATTGAGTTCTTGCCCTACACCGGACATTGCCAACAATACTCACATAAGATTGTATTGGAGCAGATCGCAGAGAAATTAAAAGAGACGGAGTAAATTGTCAGCAAATTTGAATATCGCGGATTTGTAATCCATGCCGACTAATCGAATGCCTAAGTTTTACATACACAGCGAATGTTCTACAATAAAATCCCTAAATTCGATAAAAGGATTTATCCAATCAACGGTATTATGCTGAAATTCATATTAATCTCCACCACTGCGCTTTTTATTTCTCAGGAAGTAATAGCACAAGAATCTGACGGCTATGTAAAAGAGTCGAACGACTTTACCTCCAAGAGTTTCTTAATCATTCAATCAACCAAGAACTATAATCGCGCTTTAAAAAAGGCACAGCTCGCATGCAACAAGCTCGGCCTTACACTGGACCTCAGGAGTATGTATAAAGACGATTTGGTTGGACTTACATCGAGTGAAGTATGCGGATGTGGCGAAAAACACGGCTATACGCCAAGAGGAAGGGGCGACGATGGAAACTATATCAGTATCGAATACTCCAGTCGGTATCCGACTTTTGAAGAAGACTATTATATGGTGATTGTATCAAGCGGGGATCGTGCCGATGTGGAATCGATATTTGCTAAAGTTAAAGAGTATTACGCGGATGCATATATCAAAGACGAAGAGGTTTATTTGGGATGTATGCATTAATATTTTGACTCACAAAAGGTGAGATTCAATGAAAAATGAACTTTTAAGAATCGATCATGTACAGATTGGCATACCGATTGAGCTGAAAGAAAGAGGAAGATAAAATTCCGTACATAAATCGTTTCCCGATCTATGATTAAGGGACAATCGAATAGAAATATTAGAAAAAGAATGATGAACTATTTATTAAGCACGATCCTATTTCTTTTCGGCTTTTGCGCGACCTTCGCTCAAAGTGAGATTCCGGAAGTAATAGAGACTAAATTGTCGGTCACTCCCTCCTATATCAGTCCTAAAAATATGGTGAATGCCTGGTACAACATTGAATCCACAGACACCCTTGCTGAAAAGATTCAACCGAAAGACTCCCTTTACAAGTATTATGATGGTTGGTCAGGTGGTGACATCTTACGATATGTGCTCAGTGAAGGAATAACCGCTAACGATGTAGGGCTGGATTTATTCGTAGATACTAATCAGAATCTGATCATCGAAAAAAAACCAATTTGGGCGCGCTATCTTTCTCCGGACAATAATGAGCAGGATGAGAATCCATTCATAAATAATAAGATGCCGACCTGGGTAAATGCCTATCCTGTTTTTCTCATCAACAGAACCGATACAAGCGACATCGCAATAGAAATTCAGGATGGAAGCTTGATGATGGTTTGCGAGGCCCAAGATGAAAAGGGTGAATGGAAACCGATCGAATACTGGTCAAACAGTTGGTGTGGCAATAGCTATTTTGCTTACAGAATTCCGCCACAGCATGTGGCTTATACTAAAGTCATGGTATTTAAAGGTGAGTATAAAACCAAGGGTCGTCTTAAACTCAATACAGGATTTGGCCCAATCTATTCCAATGAGTTTACAATTTCTGTAAATAAAGGTCAATTTGAGAGAGTTGTTGAGTGATGAAACTCTAAAAAAAAACATAAAGCCCTTTTCATCCTACCGAAAATTTCCAAAATGTTAACGAATAATAAATAAGT
>CAZCAD010000211.1:0-6113 GCA_964496525.1 uncultured Flavobacteriales bacterium
AAGTCGGCTTCTATGTTTAAACTTCATTTCGAGATTTTGGACTCAATTAATGCGGCCAATAGCAGTAACCTCCTTCAAAATGAGCTAAGTCAATACGAATATTTCACAGATAGCATTCAAAGTGAACAACTTCGACTTCAAAAACAATTGCTTTTAGCACAGGATGAGAAAAAGCGATTGGCAACAGAGTCAAGCCAAAAGCGACTGTTTTACCTGGTCATCATTTTTGGTTTACTGGTACTAATGATTGCGAGGTTTTTAGTGTCGACGAGAAAACGACTTGCCCAAACCAGGGAATATCAGGCTGTTCTTCAATCGCAGAATGAAGAATTGCGAAAAACACTCATTTCGAAGGAGGAGAAAGAGATCCTGCTAAAAGAAATTCATCATCGAGTAAAGAACAACCTGCAAATTATCAACAGTCTTATTCGATTGCAGTCCAATTTTATGGATAAGGGAAATTTCCGAGAAAAGCTGATGGAAACGGAAAATCGCATTCGTTCTATGGGCCTGATACACGAAAAGCTGTACAAAAGTGATGATTTGGCAAGTCTGAGTATTCGAAATTACATTGAAGAATTAAGCATTCACATTCTCGAGTCCTACGAAAATAACCTTCGAGTTAAGTTCAAATTTGAAATACAAGAACAAAATTTGGGAATCGATTCTTTAATCCCGCTCGGACTGATTATCAACGAAATATTATCCAATTCTTTGAAATACGCCTTTTTTGAACGCGAACAAGGAAAAGTTTTTCTTCAATTCTATATCGAAGACAAGAAAACTTATATCAATATTTGGGATGATGGAATCGGTGCGGTTATGACGGTAGATGAACTCAAAGAGGATTCTCTCGGAATGGATCTAATCTGGTCACTGACGGATCAACTTGATGGAATAGTAAAATTGGACACCGGGAATGGATTCCGTTATGAATTTGAATTTCCTGTCCTAAAGTGATTTTCCCATCGAAGAAAGCACTAATTTTGTTTCAAAGTTTAAAAGAAGATGCTCACAATTTCTGACAAAGGACAAACAATGCCTGAATCGCCAATTCGAAAATTGGTTCCTTATGCCGAAAAAGCGAAAAAAGCGGGAAAAACCGTTTTTCATCTGAATATCGGCCAGCCTGACATTGCGAGCCCCCAGGTGGCAATAGATGCTGTTAAGCAAATGGACAGAACTGTGATTGAGTACACACATTCAGCAGGCATTGAATCATATCGTAAAGGACTCGCAGAATATTACAAGAAGTCTGGAATTGATATTGATTTTGAAGAAATTTTAATAACTACCGGCGGGTCTGAGGCCTTAATCTTTGGTTTTCTGAGCTGCTTTGATACTGGCGATGAACTCATTATTCCTGAACCATTTTATGCCAACTATAATGGCTTTGCCAATACGGCGGGAGTTAAAATTGTACCAGTGACATCCAAAATTGAAAATGGTTTTGCTCTTCCGCCTCTTGAGGATTTTGAGGCGATGATCACCGAAAAAACAAAAGGTATCCTTATCTGTAATCCAGCCAATCCAACAGGATATTTATATTCTAAAGAAGAACTGGAGCAGTTGAGAGATATTGTTGCAAAGTATGACCTATATCTCTTGGCAGATGAAGTTTACCGCGAATTCTGCTACGATGGAGCCCAACCATTTTCGGTCATGAATTTGAAAGGAATTGAGCAGAATGTGATTTTGGTTGACTCTGTTTCGAAACGCTATTCCATGTGCGGTGCCCGAATTGGAGCGATAATTTCAAAAAACACCGAAGTCATTTCCACTGCTTTGAAATTTGCCCAGACCCGGCTATCACCGCCTACTCTTGGGCAAATTGCAAGTGAAGGTGCCCTGGATACGCCTCAGTCATATTTTGATGAAGTCGTGGAGGAATATGTCGAACGTCGAGATATATTGGTTGATGGCCTGAATAAAATTCCGGGGGTATTCTGCCCCAAACCAAAAGGTGCTTTTTATTGCCTCGCTCGATTTCCTGTTGACAGCACAGAAAAGTTTTGTCAGTGGCTTCTCGAAAAGTTTGATTATGAGGGGCAAACTGTGATGATGGCTCCGGCCAGTGGGTTTTACGCTACACCCGGACTTGGAAGCGATGAAGCCCGAATTGCCTACGTGCTGAACAAAGAAGCAATAAAAAAGGCTGTAATTTGCCTTGAAAAAGCGCTACAGGTCTATCCGGGTGTAAAAAAAAATCCTGAACTGGCCGAAACGGATTCGCAAGAGTTCTGATTTTTCCCTAATTTTCAATTGAAACAGGCGTTTATAGTATTATGAGGCCGATCTTACTCCTATACTGCTTAATTCTTAGCTTCTTGTCATTCGGACAAAAAGACGTCAACCTCATATTCCATTTAGATAAATCCACATTTAAGGCAAAAAGCAGAAAAGACTCCAGCGGTTATCAACGGTCAAAAGAAAAAGCACTCACAACTTTCCGATTAGAGGGATATTTGGGTATTCAGATACAAGATTCTACTGCAAAAGGAAATAATATTCATTACCGGCTAAAAGCTTCGCATCGCTTCTCTAAAATCAAATTGAATTGTGTTAATGCGCGAAAAGAGGATCTTGACCGAGAGAAAAACATGCAGTCTCTAGCCAGAAACTTGAACGATCGCATTACCGGTCTTGAAAATAAAGGCTACCCTTTCAGTTCAATCCAAATTGTCAGTCAGGAGGAAGATGAGAATAAATTGAAGGTAAATTACCGCATCGATTCGGGAGATTATGTCTACATCGACAAAATTCATATCAAAAGTGAGGATAAAGTTCATGAGAAGACTCTTTTAAATCTGATCAACCTGAAGATTTCCGATGCATATAATGAAGCCAAAATCCGAGACGTGGAAGAAATCCTGAACAACTCTCCTTATTTCAAACTCAAGCGATCACCCGAAGTTCTCTTTAGAAAGGGAAAGGCTGAGGTTTTTCTTTATGTAGATAAAAAGAAATCGTCAAATGCCGATGGATTTATTGGTTTCAATCAGGATAAAAACACGAATAAGTTTGTCCTAAATGGAAATGTTAATCTCTCTTTGAAAAATGCGCTTAACCGAACAGAATCATTGGCTTTGAGTTGGAAAAGTAATCCGGATAAAACCCAGAATTTCAGGTCTTCACTTAAATATCCGTTCATATTTAACTCTCCAATAGGGATTGGTGCCAAGATCAATCTACAGAAACAAGACACCAGCTTTATTAGATCGGATATATGGTTCGAAATTGCCTACCTCCATCCCAAATTTACCTTTACCATCTTCAATCAACTCGAAGGTTCGACAACAATTAACGGACTCACCGTAGCAGGATTTAGAGATTACAAAAAGAATACAATCGGAGCGATATTCCAGTATCGTCCGTTTATGCCCGAAAAACTGTCTTTTTATCATCCCACCTTTGAAATCACTGCCGGAATTTTTAATTATCGCTCAGATACCATTGATGATAACAAGCAAAAAATTGAAAATAATAAGTACGGATTGGCTTATGGCCACACAATTGATTTTCTAAAATATTTCCACCTGAATAACCGATTATCTTTCCAGGGACTATCCTCTTCGATCAGCTTGTCCCGTAATGAACTGATTTTCTACGGTGGATTGTATTCTGTGCGTGGTTTTTACGAATTAGAACTTTTTGGAAATGATGTTTGGATACTTAACAATGAGATTGAATTTAAGCCTATTAAATTGTTGTCCTTCAAGTTGTTATACGATTATTCTATCTCCGATTATTTGGGAAAGAATTATACCAATTCATTTGGATTCGGCCTGGGCTTAATCAACAACAGTTCCAAACTTGAAATCATCCTGGCAAATGGAATTTTGAACGATAATCCACTGGATTTTTCGAACTCGCGAATTCACATCGGATTTAAGTCGAATTTTTGATTTCGAACATCCTCGATCCCGATCAGGAAGCGACCACCAAGAGCCAAGAGGCAAATTCCAAATCCCAATATTCTCTGCGAACTTTGCTTCCCTGCCTGCCGGTTTACCTGCCGAAGGTTTACGTGCCGAAGGCATGCATTGCAGGCAGGTCCGCGAGCTTTGCGTGAAATCACAAATTTCAAATACTTACTACTTACTACTTACTACTCAACACCAAACGCTATATTCACACATTTAACTCAATACCACTTTCCATTTACTCATTTGACACGTATTATACTGTAGGAAAAGATTAGTTTTGTAAGAAGAGATGAAAAAAGGCCTTTGCATACTCCTTTTATGCGGTATTTCTGTGGCATTTGGACAGAATTCGCAGCCCAATTCAGATGGTGAAGCCAAATTCGAAGCAGGACAGCTTTTGGTACAGGTAAACCCAAAAGTTGATGCATATAGTTTATTCCGTAACCTCGAAGCTGCTCATGGACTGGCTGTTCATGATGTCAAGCTGCTGACTGAAATCGTTAGCATCTATCAAATCACTTTCGAAGACCTTCAAGTAAATCTTGACCGAGCGATGGGCATTCTCCGAACTTATCCTGATATATGGGAAGTACAAAAAAACCATTTGATTTATCAAAGAGAAACCATACCTACGGATACCTTATTCAACAATCAATGGCACCTGAAGAATGACGGTTCTACAGGCGGAACTCCCGACTCTGATATTGATGCAAGCGATGCCTGGGACATTACCACAGGTGGAGTAACAACTCATAACGACACGATTGTAGTTTGTATCATTGAGGGAAGCGGAGTAGACATCAATCACGTCGATTTAGTAGACAATATCTGGCATAATTATGCTGAAATTCCGGATGACTTAATTGATAATGACGGAAATGGTTATGTTGATGATTATGATGGGTGGAACGTTCAGACCCTTAATGATGATGTTGGTTCCGGAAGTCATGGCACTCGCGTGACAAGCATGATCGGCGCAAAGGGAAATAATATTACCGGTATCAGTGGGGTCAATTGGGATGTGAAGCTTATGATAGTGAAAGGCCAGGTTGTTTCTAATGAAGCCAGCATAATATCGGCATACGCCTATCCTCTGAAGATGAGGAAGATGTACAATGAAAGCTACGGCACTGAAGGAGCCTTTGTTGTAGTAACGAACTCTTCCTGGGGAATTGATGGAGGCGACCCGACAACTGCACCGCTTTGGTGTGCTATGTACGATAGCATGGGAGTTCAGGGAATATTAAGTGTCGCGGATATTGATGTTGTAGGTGACCTTCCCACAACCTGTAGTAGTCAGTATTTGATCTCAGTTACCATGAGTGACAACAATGATAATCGGGCCGGTTCAGGATATGGCATAGTCAATGTTGATTTAGCTGCTCCGGGCAATAATGTTTATTTAGCTTTTCCGTCCAATACTTATGGTACAACCAACGGAACATCATTCGCCTCGCCTTGTGTGGCCGGAGCGATAGCCCTTGCCTACTCCGGCCCTTGTGCCAGCTATATCAATTTCGTAAAGTATGATCCCCAGGGAGCAGCGGAAGACATGCGCGACTATATTTTTAATAGCGTTGATCCGGTGGCTTCCTTATCACCTGAGGTTGCAACAGGAGGTCGTCTCAATGTAAATAATGCAATCTTGGATCTGATTGGCGATTGTGATCCAAATCCTTGCGTTCCACCATACAATGTCCAACTCACCGGACTAACCGATTCGGCAGTAACAATAAGCTGGGAAGGATTTTCAACCGATTATACCTTATACATTGCCTGGGTCGGCGGACCATTCAGTGTTTTTCCCTCACCCGGATCGACAACAATGTCTTTTGACACACTGATTCCTTGCACCACTTACACAATTCTGATTAAGTCTGATTGTGGCGGTGGTGAAATCAGCGAGTTTTCTTACGCTATTAGTTTTAAGACTGACGGATGTTGCGACAATCCGGCATTAGCTCCTTCCAATATTGACGAAGTAAGTATGGATATTAACTGGTCTCCTATTTTATATGCAACCCAATACGATCTTAGATATCGGAAGTTGGGAACCACAACCTGGACTGAATTCACCGATGTCAGCTCTCCTGTAAATGTTAGTGGACTCGAGGCTTGCACGATTTACGAGTACCAAATTTATACGCTGTGTACCGACAGCACACATGGCTATAGTTCTTCGCAGGA
>CAZCAD010000212.1:0-6103 GCA_964496525.1 uncultured Flavobacteriales bacterium
GGCGGAAATTATGATGAGAATCTCATCTATGTCAATGGAATTCAGATTTATCGACCTTTTTTGGCACGAACCGGTCAACAAGAAGGTTTGAGCTTTATTAATTCGGCCTTTGTGGAGAACATTTATTTCTCGGCAGGTGGATTTGATGCGTATTATGGAGATAAGCTCTCATCGGTTTTGGATGTGACTTATCGAGAGCCCAGGCGATGGGGGGGGGCCGCGCAAGCAAGCTTAATGGGCGGACAGGCACATATTGAGGGCATATTTGGCAAAAAACGGGGTAATTTTATGACGGGGGCCCGATATCGCGCAAATTCTTATATCCTCAACAGCCTGCCTACAAAAGGAGACTATAACCCAACATTCTTTGATGCTCAGTTATTGACGAATTACTATCTCAATTATGGTTCGCCAAATGATTACACCAAGATTTACGCATTGGGTCATTACTCAGCCAATAACTATCGATTTGTTCCATCAACGCGCAATACATCCTGGGGGACAGTGAATGAAGCCTACGAGCTTAAAGTCTTTTTTGATGGTGAGGAAGAGACGAAATTTAATACACTCACCGGTGCTCTTGGATTAGAATGGAGAAAATCGTCGCGACTTAAGATGAATTTCACAACCTCTGTTTTTAGTTCCGAGGAGAGTGAACATTTCGATATTCTTGGACAATATTGGATCAATCAGCTGGAAACCGATCCGGCCAAGGAAGAGTTTGGGGATTCAACTTCGAATGTTGGTGTTGGCGGGTTTTTGGATCATGCCCGGAATGACCTGAATGTATTAATTGGCAATGTTTATCATACGGCGGTTTACAATACGAAGATGAAGACGGACGAGGAGAAGGGCAAAAGCCGTTTTGGTGAAATTCGTTGGGGTCTAAAAGGCCAGTATGAGAATTTTCAGGATAAGCTTAGTGAATGGCACTTAATTGATTCAGCCGGCTACTCGATTCCGCAGGGAGATCCAGACATCCTCGAACTCAAAGAGGTAATCAAACAGAACAACAAAGTAGAAAGTTATAGGAGCACTGCCCATCTTCAGTTTACTCAAAATTTCATTAAGCAAAAAGACAAGATTGTCTCATTAAAGCGTAAAATCAAAACGGACAGTTCCAAGTACAAAATCTACCTTATCGATACCCTGAAAAAAAGTCCCGGTATCTTTTCTATGACGATAGGAACAAGAGGTGGATATCGATCTTACAACAATGAGTATTGGGTCACTCCGAGGATGAATATGAGTTGGCGCCCTCGGTCCTATGTTTTACAGGAAGACAGCACAATTGAACGAAGGAATGTAAAATTTCGATTTGCCAGCGGCTTGTATTATCAGCCGCCATTATACCGTACCATGCGAAATATCTTCGGAACAATTAATGCGGATGTTGTTTCTCAAAAATCATGGCATAATGTGATCGGTGCGGATGTTTACTTTAAGCTGTGGGGGCGAGAGTTTAAGTTTATTACTGAAGCGTATTACAAGTATATGTGGGACGTAGTTCCTTATGAAATTGACAATGTGCGAATTCGATACTATGGTGAAAACAGTGCAATCGCCTACGCTTATGGAGTTGATGCCAAGGTAAATGGAGAATTTGTTGAAGGGGTTGAATCATTTTTCAGAGTTGGTTTTTTACGCGCACAAGAGGACATTTTGAATGACGACTATTTTCTGTATCTCAATTCGGACGGTGATACAATACTTCCCGGTTATACCTTTAATAATGTCGCCGTTGATTCGTTGTTGCAACAACCCGGATGGATTCCAAGACCAACAGATCAATGGTTTACGTTCACTGCCTATTTTCAGGATCAAATGCGACGGTTTAATAGTTTCAAGGTATCGGCCAGCCTTACTTTCGGTACGCCCCTGCCCTACGGACCGCCGACTTATGAACGTTATAAAGATGTGCTGAGAACCAGTGCTTACATACGAATAGACCTGGGATTCATGTACGATATCATCAATAAGAAGAATAAGGACCATAAATTCCTAAAGAATTTTAATCAAATGACCCTTAGTTTAGATGCCTTCAACCTCCTGGGAATCAACAATGTTATCTCTTATCAATGGCTTCAGGACATCGCGGGGCGTTATTACGCCATCCCAAATCATCTTACCGGTCGAAGGATTAACTTTCGATTTATACTTAAGTTTTAGGATGTTGCGTGCAAAACAACCATCTAATTTGATGGCTGTACATTAATCAGAAGGCTCTTTATCTTTCATTAAATGATTAATATTCACTAAATTTATGGCTGTTAAAAAACGATCTATGAGAATTTCATTGTTTACTATCCTAGTGGCCTTCCTGGTTCTTGTAGTAACGTCCTGTGATAATAAAAAACCTGCAAAAGAAATTGACGGATTATATAGCGGAGCGTTTAATGCCTCCTATGATGACTCGACTTACTTGTTATCCAGTGGGCACCAGGTTAAAGTTACGGCACTGACCAAGAACAATCTGAAAATTGAAGGGGATGGTTTTGACGCCTATGAATTCTTAGTGACCTGGGACGGCTTGAATGTTTCGCGCGTTAACGTAAGCGACACCAATCTAACCAAGTTTCTTTGGATAGCTGATGAGGATAGAATTACCTTTGATTTATCCAGGGGAGACGACTGGTGTACCTTTAATGGGACACGTTAATCGTTAATACCATTAGACATTATAACAACTGAATGTGCATGGCAAAAAAACTCTTTTTCAATTAGCCTGCGTTAATGTCTATTTATCCTTTTTAATTTTCCGAGTGCCCGAAAATTTCGTTGATAATCGACGCATATTTTTCTTCGACAACCTTTCGTTTAATTTTCAGTGTAGGAGAAAGTTCACCTGTATCAGGGGTCCATTCGTCTTTCACGACTCGAATACGTTTTAGCTGCTCATCCTTTCCAAGACCGACGTTCAATTCCTTGACGATACCGTTAAAATGAGCAATGACATCTTTATTTTCAGTAGCTTGCTCCAAAGAAGTTACGTCAATTTCGTTCTCTCTTGCCCATTCTCTCAGGGCCTCATAATTTGGTGAGATCAATGCGGAGGTAAACTTTTGTCCTTCACCAATAACCATCAATTGATCAATGAACACCGATTCTTTAAATCGATTCTCTATTGCCTGCGGAGCTACGTACTTTCCGTTTGACAATTTAAAGAGAGACTTCTTGCGATCCGTAATTTTGAGAAATCCATCATCATCAATAACTCCAACATCACCGGTATGAAACCATCCGTCTTTTAAAACTTCATTCGTTGCCACTTCATTTTTGTAATATCCAATCATGATATTGGGTCCTTTAACTAAGATTTCCCCGTCTTTTGCAATCTTCACTTCTACTCCTTCCAGTAAAGATCCTACGGTTCCTATTTTGATGTTATCCAGGCGATTTATTGTACAAACAGGCGAAGTTTCAGTGAGACCATACATGTTCAATAATTTTACATCTGCTGCCCAAAACACTCTCTCAAGTCGCGTTTGTAAAGCTGCCCCTCCTACTCCAACTGAGTTAATATTTCCGCCTATTGCCTCTCGCCATTTACTAAAAATGAGTTTTGAAGCTCTTTTCAACTGCCAACGATACCACCAACTCTTTCCTTCGACATCAAATTCATGACCGAGTTTTAAAGCCCAGAAGAACATCTTCTTCTTGACTCCGGTCAAAGCCTCGCCTCTCTGAACAACCTTGTCATATATCTTCTCTAATATTCTCGGCACGGTGCCAAATACATGCGGTTTTACGGATTTAAGATCGTCCGCAATGCTTCCCATGTTCTGAGCATAATAAACGCTTGCGCCTGAATACTGCGCCGCGTAATTCGCAGTTCGCTCTCCCACATGACAAAGAGGTAAAATACTTAGGTAACGCTGGTCGACAGTCATACCGAATACGGGTGCCATGCTGATAAAATTGGTACAAAGATTTTGATGAGAAAGAAGAACGCCTTTGGAATTACCGGTTGTTCCGGATGTATAAATTAAGGTAACACAATCCTCCGGCTTAACAGCCTTCTTGCGAGTTTCCAACTCTTCTCTATGTTTATCAGCATTGGCCTTACCTAAATCAAGAATCTCTTGATACGAAGCTGCTCCTTCAACATCATCCATGGTGTAAACCTTCTCCAAAGTTGAAATTTTGTCAACAAGCGGGGCAATTTTTTTATAAAGGACTTCGTCGGATAGTATGACTATTCTGGCTTCAGAATGAATAAGTATCTCCTCATATCCATCAGCCTCCAAAGTGGCGAAAAGAGGAACCATTATCGCAGTGGTCATGGATATTCCATGATCTGAGATATTCCATTCCGGACGATTATTCGACACGACGGCAACCTTATCTCCTTTTTGGAATCCCATTTCAAGCAGCCCATAACTCAGGTTATGCGCCATTTCAATATATTCGGTGGTGCTGTGACCCTTCCATTCTCCATCTATTTTAGGAGTTAGTGCATCGGATTTATCCGGATACTTTTCGGCATATCTGTCAAGTAGATCAAAAGTTCTTGTAAGGCTCATAATTAGGGCGTTTTAAAAGACAGACAAATATAGTTTATGTCTTTGAATTCAGAATCAAATCAAGTCAAAATCACGCATTTGTGTATCACTTCCTTGAAATGTCAGTGTCCGAACGTAGTTGTCGGTCCATGGAACTTCTCTAAAAATCCAATCATCGAAATCGCCCATGCCATTGACGGATACCAATTTAATGTCTGTACCGCTAATTCTGAAATCGAGCTTTTGAGGCTCTATTCTCATCCCCTCCCCAATTGCTTTCAGATACGATTCCTTTATTGTCCATAGCAAAAAGAATCGACGGAGTTCCTCTTCCTTCTTCTGTTTGATATAAAGCTTTTCTTCAAAGGAGAAATTCTTATTGATCATCTGCTCAAGATCTGTTAGCGGGCGAACCTCTTCAAGATCTATTCCAACCTCACCATCCCGTGAAAAGGCAAAAACGCAGTAGCCACCGGAGTTAGAAATATTAAAGAAGAGACCCTGATCCTGTGTGCAAAAAGGCTTTCCTTTAGCATGTCTTCCCAGTTGAATCTCATTTGCATTGATTTCAAGATATCGACCAAGTAACAATCTTAGCACACCTTGGGAAACAAGGTAATTCTGTTTGACTTTTTCGAAGTTAAAAAACTCCATCCGCCCTTTTTCCTGGCCTGATAATGCTTCCTCACAACCTTTTAACAAAGCTTTTCCGGGATCAAGTGCGACTTTCCAAAGATGCATTTCTCCCTTATACAGATCAGGGAAATCTGATTGCCATTCGAGGCCTCCCAATTTGAATTTGTCGTTTTCCATACTGCGAGCGCCAAAAGTACGAAAATGAAGGATCATATTAGTAAGTAACATGTGCGGTATCAAACGTTACCTATGTGAACCGAAAATCAAATTTATGATTCGACTTATACTCATCGCTTTGGGTCTACTATGTTCACCACTAATCATGTCTCAACCGCTAACCGCAGATACAATTACTCAAGACGAATGGAAAGCAAAACTATTAGTCTGGGACAGAAATTTTATCCTCGACGAGCTGACACTTGATGAATTACTTGACTTATATCGAGTATCGAATACCGCTCAGCAGATTGATACCACCTCTACTATTTATCGAGCCGATTCAGCAAGAATTGGAAGAATAATTTGCTATGTTCGCAATGAAATGGTTCCTTTTGTCAGAGAAAAATATGACTGTCATTGGCACTTTTCGACTTGCGCATTCTTTTACAAGGTCGATGACTGGCACAGTCGCAGCTGGGCGTTATTTATTTATCCAATTGAGGATGTAGAATTATTTAATCATATAAACAGGAGGAATTACAAGAATGCTGATTATCGAGATTATATTGATGGCGATTTCGAAAAGAGTATTCATTATGGCGAAAAGAAAGAATGAAGTCCTATCCAAACGATTGTGTTCAGAATATCTCCATCGATGTCAATTCTCCAAGATCATTGAAAATTATCTTAATGTTGGGTTTCTGCCTATTGCTAAAACGCACATTCCAAAAACAGAATTTACTTTTACCTCCTGACGTCTTCCATTTGTCGCCAATTTTTTTAACCACATTTTCATAGGTCAAATC
>CAZCAD010000213.1:0-6072 GCA_964496525.1 uncultured Flavobacteriales bacterium
ATTTCTAAAAACGGTTTCAGGAAATTGATCGGTATCAACAAAATGAACTCTCAGTTTCGAGAAAGCATCTTGTATTTTTAGCTCTCCCGCTTTAATTTGTTTTTCAAATACCGGAATACAATCTTTTGTGTAGAGAGCGATTGTTTGATGAGTCCAGTCGTTGTGTCTGGCTATCGTAATATCAGCCTTAGACGAATGTAGATAAAGAAATCGCAGTAATTCCTCAGTTACGTAAGGAACGTCACAACTCAGCACCAGGTTTTGATGTTTGTCCGATTTCTTGAGACCCGTATATATTCCACCAAGTGGTCCTTTATTTTTTTCAAGATCCTTAAAAACAGGAAAACCGAATTTCTTATAGTTCGCATTTTCGGAAATAATAATAATATGATCAGAAATTTTACGGGCAGTGTCTATCACGTATTCAACCATGGGTTTGTCATAAAGGGGCATAAGTCCTTTGTCTTCGCCCATTCGCGAACTTTTGCCACCGGCTAATATGATTACTGTTAAATCATCAATCATTTTCCAACTCTTTTAGTCGCCGTAGCTTCAGCGAAGGAGATCTAATTCTTTCATTTTTTGATCCAGGAATACAAAACAACTTTCATTCAGCTGATTGTATTTCTTAATAAGTTCTTTTCCCTTATCGCTAACAGTCGCTCCACCTCCTGTTTTTCCACCGGTCACCTTGGTAACAAGTGTTTCATCCGCTTGAGCATTCATGCGGTTGACCAATTCCCAGGCTTTTTTGTAGGACATATTCATTTCTTTGGCTGCCTTGGATATCGAGCCGGTTTTAACAATATTTTCCAACAGTCTAATCCGACCCTCTCCCAAATAAGTCCCCTTATCACCAAGTATCCATATTTTACTTTTGATCGAGTACATCTTGCTTTTTTATAGGAGCATCACCTTTACTTCTTCTCCTTCTTGAAGTTCTTGTTTATCAGAAGGAATGTAAACGAGGGCGTCCGCCTCGGCAAATGATTTAAGCATCGCAGAACTCTGCCCATCTAATATTTCCACTTGCCGTCCGTTCAATTTAGCTTTTAGAAACAATGAACGATCCGATTTTGATGAATAAGCCTGACTCAGTTTTGACGTTGTTATTGTCAGTCCCTCAAATTTTCCACCGGATAAATAATTCAATGCCGGCAAAACGTAAGTATAAAATGAAGTCATAGCCGCTGCCGGATTTCCGGGTAGAGCGAAAATGTATTTCTTAGCTGTTTTGCCAAAGAAAATTGGCTTGCCGGGTTTTTGTTTGACTTTGTAAAAAATGCGCTCGATTCCCAGAGCGTTCAAAGCCTTCCCGACGAAATCATAGTCACCGACTGAAATTCCTCCTGATAGAATTAAGACATCATTCGTTTCCAGCGCAGTATTAATTTTTTGTTCGGTTTCTTTGTAATTATCCGCGACGGCTTCAACTGAGTGATTGGAATATCCGAAGTCATTCAGCGCGGCTGACAGCATATAGGAATTACTTTCATAAATCTTTCCATAGTCCAAATCTGTTCCGGGTTTTACAAGCTCATCACCTGTTGCAAGAACAGAGACCTTAGGAGAGACATAAGCATTTGCAGAAGTAAATCCCAAACCGGTTAAAAAACCAATGGCAGCGGGATTGATCAAACTTCCTTTTGACATTGCCAGATCGCCACTTGAAATTTGCTCTGCTTGCGGACGAATGTTCTGATTCTCAGAAATAGCTTCGGTCATTTGAATCAAATCGCCTTTGCTTTCAACAATTTCTTGTTTCACGACGGTATTTGCCGTTTTTGGCACTGCGCCTCCCGTAAAAATCCGAACGGCTTCTCCTTTTTGCAATTCAATTATTTCCGAAGAACCGGCTGCGATTTCTCCGATTACTTTGTATTCTTTTATTTGTTCGGAATAGTTTAAGGCATAGCCGTCCATCGCGGATTGATCGAATGGAGGCATATCAATGGGAGAAATAACATCCTCGGAAAGATAGCGTCCCAAGAGCTGACCAATAGATAGTTCCTCCTGAGTCAATCTTTCCAGATTTTCCTTTAGTAGTTTTAAGGCTTCTTCTACATTAATCATCTTATCCTCCAATTGTTATCATTGAGCGGTTTTTGGCGAGGAGCTTTACACTCTCCTCCAGTTCAAAGGATTCGATTCCGGCTCGTGATTTTTTCTTTTTCAAAATTGACTCATAAATCAGCTCTTCTATATCCTCCCCCGCGCGAAGGGCTGACAACAAATCCGTTTCATCCGATGAGAACAAACAGTTTTTGATTTTTCCGTCGGCTGTCAAACGAATGCGATTGCAACTATCACAGAATGGATTGGTGACCGAACTAATGATACCAAAGGATCCTGCGTAATCTTTTATTTTGAAGTTTTTGGCGGTATCATTGGGTTGTGGGTTAATCTTTTCAACCTTATCTTTTCCATAGTAATTTTGAACTTGATCCATGATTTCCTTCAGAGAAACCTTCTTTTCCCAATTCCAATTGTTTCCGTCAAATGGCATGAACTCTATAAATCGGACATCGACCAAGCTGTTTCTTGTCCATTCGATAAAGTCTATAATCTCATTATCGTTGACTCCTTTAATTAAAACGGCGTTCACTTTAGTTTTGAATCCTTCATCGATCAATAAATTTATATTCTTCAGAATTCGGTGAAAATATTCTCGGCGCGAAATCATGTTAAAGCACTCTTCTTTCAGGGAGTCCAAACTCACATTAATAGATTTGATGCCAACTCTTTTAAAATCTTCGATGTACCGATCCACTAAAATCGCATTGGTGGTCAGCGTCAATTCAATCGGTAGTTCGCCCAATTGATTCAAAATGTTCACAATGTCTTTTTTGATCAAAGGTTCTCCACCGGTTAATCGAATTTTCTTGATTCCTAAATTCACAAAAGTCTTTGCAATCTGAATTGTCTCCTCAGAGCTCATGAACTCCGCTTTGTCTCTGCGGGCAATTCCTTCTTCAGGCATGCAATAGAAACAACGTAGATTACAACGCTCAGTCAATGATATCCGCAGATAATCATGCGTTCGTCCAAATGAATCGATAATTTTCTCCAATGCTAATAGTACTGGGCTATTGAGATAGCGTTATGTATTGGCGTAAATATCGGTATTTTCTTTGAAATATTGCGAATAATAAGTGGGAGATTCCAGCGTTTTACTCATAAATCCGCTTTTTGTATTCTTTTTAGAATAAATTTGACCTCTTCGATATAATTGCAAAAAACGGCGAAACTGACCACCCTGGATCGGATTAAACTGACCACCCTAGATCGGACTAAACTGACCACCCCAGATCGGATCAAAGTGACCATGTAAATGTGAATAACTCATCGGTTTAAACAAGTGCTATTTTTCTTCGGTATTTAACCAAAGTAAAATGGCAAATAAAACAATACCGATGAAAAGATTAAGATCAGTACTACGGCTTTACTCAGAGCAGTATAGCAAACAATCAATCGCAGAAACACTTCATTTATCGCGGAACACTGTCCGCAAGTATATTGAAGCTTTTAAGCGCCTTGGACTGAGCTGGGAAGAAGTTGAATTAATGAATGATGTAGAACTCTGTGAAGCGTTCTCTGATGACTCTCCATCTGAACGGGACTCTGAGCGCCTGTCGAAGCTGCAGGCCTTTTTCCCTTACATGAGTAAGGAGTTGAAAAAGACCGGTGTTACACGCGGGATCTTATGGGCTGAGTATAAAGAGTTGCACGGGGATGGTTATGCTTCGACGCAGTTCAATGAATATTACAACCGCTGGAACAAACGGGTTAACCCCATCATGCGGATTGATCACAAGGCAGGGGAAAAGCTGTTTGTGGACTTTGCCGGAAAGAAGCTGCAAATTGTTGATAGGGATACGGGTGAGATACAGGAAGTAGAGGTGTTTGTTGCCCAGCTTCCCTCGAGCCAGTACACCTATGTTGAAGCGGTGATGAGTCAGAAAAAAGAAGACTTTATCGGTGCGCTTGAGAACGCACTTCATTATTTTGGAGGAACCCCCAGGATCATTACCCCGGACAATCTCAAGTCGGCTGTAACAAAAGCCAGCTGGTACGAACCACAGCTCAACGAGACCTTTGAAGACTTCCTTCATCACTACGACACAGCAGGTGTTCCTGCCCGTCCCAAAAAGCCAAAGGATAAAGCCAGGGTGGAAGGATCGGTAAAGATCATTTACTCGAGTATTTATGCTCCGCTTCGCAAACAAACCTTCTTTAACCTGGAAGAATTAAATAGTGGGATTAAGAAGATGCTGGAAGTTCACAATAATAAAAATCTCACCGGCAGACCCTACGGGCGGAAACAGCTCTTCGATGAAGTGGAAAAAAATCAACTTACACCACTGCCACCGCAGCGTTTTGAGATCCGCGATTACTCCTGGGCAACCGTACTTCAAAACGGTCACGTATGCTTAAAACCGGACAAGCACTATTACAGTGTTCCGTTTCACTACATGCGAAAGAAAGTTAAACTCTCTTATAGCTCAAAGGTGGTTGAGATCTATTACAAGTATCAGTGTATTGCCAAACACAAACGGTTAAAAAGCCCCTTTAACTATACAACGGTTGAAGATCACCTGGCCACAACCCACAAGTTCATGAGCAAGTGGAATCCACAGTTCTTTATCGAATGGGCCTCAAGGATCGATGAAAATGTAAGGCTCTTTATAGAACAATTGCTTGAAAAGAAGAAGCATCCCGAACAGGCCTACCGCAGTTGCATGGGAGTGCTGAGTTTTGAAAAGAAAGTGGGCAAAGAAAGGCTCGTAAATGCCTGCTCCCGAGCACTCGGTTATGGTATATATAACTACAAGGTCATCCAGAACATCCTTGAAAAAGGCTTGGATAAAATCCAAGAAGAACAGCAGCTCGATATCCCGCTTCCCGAACATCAGAACATCCGGGGGAAAGACTATTATCAATAATCTAAAACAACACAAAAATGAATGAACAAACACTTGAAAAAATGAACCGCCTGCGGTTTTTTGGAATGCACAGGGCATTTAAAACTGCCCTCGAATCGGGAAGGACAGATGACCTTACGTTGGATGAGTTCATCACTTACCTTGTGGATGCTGAAGATGATGACCGCTCCGACAGGAAGATTAACCGGCTGATCAAAATGGCCCGGTTCCGCTACAAGGCCAGCATGGAAAAACTCATCTATGATGGAGCTCGCAGGCTGGATAAAAATTACATCATGCGCCTGGCTGAGTTCTCTTTTATTGATAAAGGAGAAAACCTCATTATCACAGGTCTGACAGGGGTGGGTAAAAGTTACCTCGCCTGTGCCCTCGGACAACAGGCTTGTATAGAAGGATATAAGGTACGATACTTCAACACAGCTAAGCTTTTTGGTTCTCTAAAAATGGCAAAAGCCGATGCTTCCTATATCAGGGAGATGGCAAAGCTGGAAAGACAGGACCTGCTTATCCTCGATGACTTTGGCCTGCAGCCCCTGGATAGTCAAAGCCGGTTAATGCTATTGGACCTGGTTGAAGACCGGCATCAGAAAGGATCACTGATCTTTACATCACAGATCCCTGTAGACAAATGGTATGAACTCATCGGAGAAAAAACCGTAGCCGATGCCATATTAGACAGAGTTGTCCATAATGCACACCGGATTAACTTAAAGGGAGAATCCCTCCGGAAAAAAAGTAGATTAACTATGAAAGAAAATGTAAATTAGATGAGTTATTAACAATCGGTGAGATCACAAAATAATCACTTCGTTTTGGGTGGTCACTTTAAAACGATCTGACATGGTCACTTTGTCCGGTTTTTGCAGCTTGATGGCTTTCTGCTGGAAATACGACAAGTGGCAAATACGTTTTGCGATGATAATTACTAAGGTCACTATAACTGCCTAATCCGTCTGGAAAATGTACTAGGTTGAAATACTCTCTGATGTAAGCATCATTAGGCGGAATTACCTCGACACTCTTTCCATCTGTTTTAAGTCGGTGGCAAAGACCAGCAAGACCTCCAACGAGAAGCGGACTCAACCATTTAACCTCACTAAAGTCAAAAATTAATTCTGTCTCGCTCGAT
>CAZCAD010000214.1:0-6051 GCA_964496525.1 uncultured Flavobacteriales bacterium
CATGAATTAATGAGACAAATACTATGCCATGCCGGTCAAACTGAGTTCAAAAAATCAGGAACCCATTTAGCACCCTCAATTGCCGGTAGAAAGATTCCGAAATTGATGTTTATGCCAATCAGATATTGCCTCGAACGACCTGTCTTAGCTCGATTTGAGTCAAATTAAACCAACTTAAAATTTGTATATTTGGCTGGCTCTGAAAATATCGATTTTCGGTGAATAGGATTGCCTCCATAGACACTAAGAATAATGAGGCCTGGAAGCTCGTGCGAACCAAGCCTGAGGAAGCTATTGCCATAGCTGAGAAGAGTCTGGAAGAGTCGACAAAACAGAATTATGAGGTGGGAATTGCCTGGGCGACATTCATCCTTGGAGGCGCGAATGTATGGTTGGCTAATTATGAGGATGCAATTGAAAAGTCGTTTGAAGGACTCGAGAAATTTATTGCCTGCGGTGACCGAATAGGCGAAGTACAGGTTTATTACAATCTCGCAGTCATCTTTTATTTTCTTGGTGACTTTGAAAAACAAGTTGAGTATGGTAAAAAATCCTTAAAGGTAGCGGAAGACATCGACGATCGTGTTGGAATTGCAAATGCACTAAACGGAATTGGTTCGGCTCACTACACTTTTGGTAAGCCGGAGGAGGCAATAGAATATTTGGACAGGGCCTTGAAAATTGCTCTTGAAACTGAAGATAGATCGACATTGGCAAGAATATACGATGGCTTTGGCCAGTCTCATTATCTTCTGAAGAATTTTGACGAAGCCATAGATTATAAGTACAAAACGCTTGACTTATACAAAAATGAACAAGCGAGTCAGGTCGTCGCTTATGCCCATGAAGGATTGGGAGAAATTTACGGAGAGCTTGGTCAATTCGAAAAGGCACTTGAACATTTTAGAAACTCTGTCGAGATCCGAACCGGATTAGGTTTTAAACTTGGTTTAGGGCAATCAACACTGAAGATAGCCGACCTCTATTTGAGGATGCACGATCTTGATGAATCATTAAGATACTACAAATCAGCCTTGTTTATTGGTGAAGACATCGAATCAGACGAATTGGTTCTGGATGCTCATTTAGGTCTGGCAAAGGTTTATGAAAAAAGAGAAAATCTGCCACTGTTTGCCCGGCATTATAAATCGTATCACCTCGCTCAAGTCGAGTACAACGAACAGGCAGAAAGTAAAAAATTAAAGGCGGTTGAGCTAAAAGGCAGGTACGAACAAGTTCAATTGGAAAAGGAGGAGCTTGAGCGAAAGAACGAGGAGTTAAAAAGATACTTTGAGGATGTTAGAACACTGAGTAGCATTGGAAATGAAATTACCGCGACACATGATCTTGAAGGGATATTCGACATTATCTATTCCAGGGTTAATTCTCTGATGAAAGCGGATGGAATATTCATTGGAATTTGTAATAGTGAAAAAAAGACACTCGAGGTAAAATTGGCACTTGACAAAGGCGTTCGTGATGATTACTTCGAATATTCATTGGAAGACTACAGGAAAAAACTTCCCGCCTACGTAGCTAAACATGCAAAGGATGTTTATATCAATGATTATGAAAATGAAGTCAAAGACTACCTGGAGGATGGAGAAGATATAATCCACGAAGCACCAAATTCACTTGTGATTTTACCCCTGATGGCTCAAGAACGTGTTATTGGTGTTTTGCTGGCCCAGTCGGCTGTCAAAAATGCTTTTTCTGCGCACCACTTTAATATCCTTAAAAGCTTCGCAAGTTACCTGGCAATAGCGATCGACAATGCTTCGCTGTACAAGGATATGGAGCAAAAAGTCAAAGCCAGAACCAGGGAGGTTGAACAGAGCCATAAAAACTCCGAAACACTAAATAAAATTGGGCAGGAGCTGATTTCTACCTTGAACTTTGATGATGTGTTCAAACACCTTTATGAGAATGTGAACGACTTAATGGACGCTACAATGTTTGGTGTTCGATTGTACAATCCTGATCTGCATGTAATTGACTATTTATATGGTTATGAAAACGGCGAGCTTGAAGCTCCGATCTCCGTCCCAATGAAAAACAAAGACAATTATTCTGTCTGGTGTATTGAGAATAACGATGTCATATTTATTAATGATAATGAGAAAGAATTTTCAAAATATGTATCTGAAATTGATGTAGTTCAGGGAGATTTCCCACACTCCATCATCATGTATCCTCTTCGAAAGGGAGATGAAGTTCTTGGCCTGGTGACTGTACAATCATTTGAGAAGAATGCTTATTCAGAGTATCATCTTAGTATAGTCGAGACTCTGGCTCATTATACAACCATTGCTCTGGATAATGCTCGCAACTATGAGGTAATGGAGGCAAAGGTTAAAGAGCGCACTTCCGAAATCCAAAGATCATACAAAAACACCCAGTTATTGAGCGAAATCGGGCAGGAAATTTCATCTCAACTGTCTTCTGCTGACATCATTGAAAAGGTTTATCAGAATGTAAATAATCTAATGGATGCCGCCGTCTTTGGAATTGCCGTTCATCGTGCGGATAAAAACGATCTGTTTTTTTCCGGAGCGATGGAAAATGGAAAACAGCTCGATGATTTTTCGTTCTCACTGGATGATGACAAAATTGCTGCCATCTGTTTCAAAGAGAATAAAGACATTCACATAAATGACTGGCGTACAGAATTTTCGAAATATGTAAAGACGGCCTACGACACTTCTGCCGGCAGGTCGCCTGAGTCAATGATTTACATACCGCTAACAACAAAAGGAAAAACACTCGGAGTTTTTACGGTTCAAAGCTTTACTAAAGAAAGTTTCTCAGAATATCACTTTGACATAATCAAGTCCTTATCAATTTATATTTCCAATGCCCTGGAGAATGCCAACCTATATCATGGAATGGAAGAAATGGTTGTTGAAAGAACGATCGAACTGCAACAATCTTATCGCAATACAGAGCTACTCAATAAAATAGGGAAGGAACTCATTTCAACACTACGGTTCGACGATGTGTTTGAGCATCTGTATCAAAACGTAAATAAACTCATGGATGCTACAGTTTTTGGTATCCGCTTGTTTAACGAAGAAGAAAATCGTGTTGAATATGCCTACGAGTATGAAAATGGTGAGCGATTAGAACCTTTCTTCGTATCGATGAATTCAGAGACCAACCTCTCTGTTTGGTGTATCAAAAATGATAAAGAAATCATGGCCAAAGACATCATAGAAGAGGCCGAAAAGTATACCAAAATCCCACCAAAACCTGCAAAAGGCGCGGTTACCAGTTCAGTCATATTTCTACCGATGCGCGGCGGTTCAGATAATAAGGTAATCGGTGCAATCAGCGTTCAATCATTTAATAGAGCCGAGTACACCGATTATCATCTGAATATTGTAAAAACTCTTGCACAATATGTCGTAATCGCCTTTGAAAATGCGAGCCGTTATGAGGTGATGGAAGAGCAAGTTCGTGAGCGGACTGCACAAATCGAAAAATCTCATGAAAACACCAAGCTTTTAAGTGAGATGGGAAAAACCATTACTTCGCAAATTACAGTTGAGAAGATTTTGAATACCGCTTATGATTCCATTAACAAATTAATGGATGCCGAGGCTTTTGGAATTGGCGTTCATGATACAGTTAATGACCGTTTGCACTTTCCCGGCTTCATTGAGGATGGTGAAAGAATAGCCAGTGGGTCCTGGGATCTTGAGCAGGACAGCGAGCGACTGGGTGTCATCTGTTTCATGAAAGATGAAGAAATTCGGATTGATGATTTGGAAGTGGAGTTTGGCAGGTACATGAAAGAATTTTCCAAACCAAAACACGGAAAATCATATCCTTCGATCCTCTATATGCCTATCCGAGCCAAGACTAAAACAATTGGTGTTATTTCGGTTCAGAGCCATACCAAAGCGGCATACAGCAATTATCATATAGATATTCTAAGAGCAGTATCTGTTTACGTTGGGATAGCTTTAGACAATGCCGGTTTATATGCGAACATGGAAGATAGAGTTCGTGAGAGAACTAAAGAAATTGAAAAGGCACATCAAGACACCAGGTTAATTGCCCAGATCTCCAAGGACATTTCCGAATCACTCAACATTGAAACCATTATCGCCAGGGTATATGAGAACATCAACACCTTAATGGATGCCACCTGCTTTGGAATGGGAATTTATGACCCGGATGATCATGTAATTCGAATGCCCGACTTTATCGAGAATGGGGAAAAGTTAGACGAAATTGTATTCGATGTAAATGACAAGAGCAAGCTGGCCAGTTGGTGCTTTAATAACAAAAAGGAAGTTTTCATTACTGATTTCATAAATCAATACAGCCAATACGTGGAGGGAGAAATTGACATTGCAGCCGGTAGGGCAACGGCATCCATACTTTATTTACCACTGATTTCGAAGGAAAAGGCCGTTGGAGTCTTGAGTGTGCAGAGTTTTGATAAGGATGCTTATAACGAATACCATCTTGATATATTGAGGGGACTGGGCACGACGATAGCGGGTGCGATTGAAAATGCCCTACTCTACGAAAGTCTGGAAGACAAAGTGAATGAACGTACGCTGGAACTATTGCATCAAAAAGAAATTATTGAAGACAAGAATAAGAGTATTACGGACAGCATAATCTATGCGAAACGAATTCAGGACGCCACACTTCCTGACCTGGCCCTGATACGAAGTTATCTTGAAAAATCATTCGTTTTGTTTAGACCGAAAGATATCGTGTCCGGTGATTTTTATTGGTTTGAAAAGGTAGGAAATGACATCCTGTTCGCCGTGGTAGATTGTACCGGGCATGGGGTTCCGGGCGCCTTCCTGAGTTTGATCGGACACAACGCCCTGAACCAAATTGTGAATGAGTTGAAAATTACGGAGCCGGGTAAAATATTGGACGCTCTGAATCGAAAGGTTCACAAAACCTTGCAAAACAGTTTAGAGACAAATCCAATTAAAGATGGAATGGATATGGCTATCTGCTCCCTGAACCTTGATACGAATATTCTGAAATTCTCAGGTGCCTATAACCCGGTTTATATCATTCACGGTAAGGAGGTTAAAGTTGTCAAGGGGGATAAAATGGCGATCGGTAGTAAATTGGGAAGTAAAATCAAATTCAGCCAAGAAGAAATCCAGTTGAATGAAGGCGATTCAATTTACTTATTTTCAGATGGTTATGCAGATCAGTTTGGAGGGCCAAAAGGTAAAAAATTCAAGTACTCGAAATTCCGCGATCTATTAGTGAGCATTCATCAAAAAGACATGGACGAACAGCACGAAATTCTTCTTGATACAATGGAAGATTGGCAGGGACATCTGGAGCAAATTGATGACCTCTGCGTCATTGGATATAAGCTGTGATCTACACCATTTTAAAGATATTGTGTCGAATTACGATTCGATCTTACTTCAGGCGGGTAAAGATTGATGGAAAACATCATATACCGACTGAAGGTCCTTACATTTTCGTTGCCAATCATCCGAGCGCCTTTATGGATCCGATCGTTATTGCGAGCTATGTTCGTCCGAAAATCTATTTTATAGCTGCCGGTGAATACATTGGTAAGGGCGTAAAGGCCTGGTTCATGCAATCCGCATTACACATGATTCCGGTCTATCGGCCTTCCAGCCGACCGGAGGATACGCATAAGAACGTCGATATGTTCAAGAGCTGCTTCACCCATCTGGCAAAGGGTCGATCCCTCCTGATCTTTCCGGAAGGGGTGTCAAAAACAGAACTCAAGTTAAAACCTGTTAAAACGGGAGTATCAAGAATTGCCAGAGGTGCCGAATTAAACAATGACATGAGTCTTGATCTTCATATCGTACCAATTGGTTTGAATTACAGCGATCCTCACCGGTTTAGGAGCGATTTATATGTTAAGATTGGTGAGGCAATCAAGGTCACAGATTTTATTTCCAAAGATGCGGAGTCAGAAGGTGATGAAATCAGAAGTTTAACAGCAGCGATTGAAAATCAGCTTAAAAAAAGCGTTTTGCATCTGGAAAGTGCTCAGGAAGAGGATTTGTTGCGAAAGATAGAAAC
>CAZCAD010000215.1:0-6041 GCA_964496525.1 uncultured Flavobacteriales bacterium
TCTCAAATCCAAGGATACGAAACGAGATATTGACCGAGCTTTGAAGAACGGATAAATAATAAGATTGTCTATTTCCGGATATTTAGCTTTCTGCTGATCTCACCGGAGGCTGAAGAAATATTTACTACATAAAGTCCATTGGCGAAATTCTCAGTATTGACTTCTTCAACTGTACGCCCGGCTTGAACGTTTGGTACTGTATTAGAGTAAACAATTTCACCCAGGGTATTAATGATTGCGATTGTTACGTCAGCCTCTTGAGTAGTAGTATAAGCAATAGCCACATGAGTTGAAGACGGATTAGGATATATCTTAGCACTAACTACTTCCATTTCATTTTCATCAGTACCTACATATCCATAGACCGCCCAAGACGACTGAAACACCTCTTTACTTGTAATTCTTTGTACCCAAAGAGCAACCCCTATATCAAAAAATTCTTCAACAGTATGCTCGGTTGAAAAGTCAACAGGAGATCCTGCATCAGGAGGCAAAATATAAGTTCCATTGAATGTATAGGTCAATTCTATATGCGCAGTGTCTCCCATATCAATGCCCGACATGATGGACCCATTGGTTCCCGGAACCATTTTTTTTAAGATATTGTAGAATTCTGTTTCACCGTTTGATTTCACATTGTTAGTAGTAGTAAATTCTACAATCCCGCAATGAAGAGTTGTTCCTCCCGGGAAGTCTTCCAAAGCAATAACATCGACGGTAATAGTCACGATTTGTGCCGCTTCATCAACATCATAAAATCCATCAATAATGCAAATTGGAGGAACCGCGTAAGCCCCACCCAACATACTTTGGGTGATACCTTCCGTATCAAATCCCGAACCACCATCCAGGTGAGTTTCAGGAACAGTAGTAACTGAATAATAACTTCTTCTTGAATTTACTTCGGAAGTAAAATATGGATCACCGGGACTCGGCCAATCAACCGGATACCTAATAGATGTATGCTTTCCGAAGTTTGCGGGACCTATAAGAATTGCTTCCAGCGTTAGATTGGCGGCAT
This sequence comes from uncultured Flavobacteriales bacterium, assembly GCA_964496525.1. GTDB lineage: Bacteria > Bacteroidota > Bacteroidia > Flavobacteriales_D > Crocinitomicaceae > JAKSBJ01. The sequence goes on from CAZCAD010000215.1 coordinate 1,022, forward strand.
TGCAAGGGAGACAGGTAGAAGACGCAAAAGTTTCAATTAGCGTTATTCTATTTTGGCTAAAGCCAACTGTGCAGAAAATAAACAGGCACAAAGTGGAGAGGTAGTAATTTTTCATATTCAATCTATTTAGATGGATCTTTGGCAGTAAATTCCAATAAATGTAGGGAATTTTTACTTTCAATGGCCTGGACTGATTGACCAAAAAAAGAAGGACTAACGTAAATCAGTCCTTCAAATAGCTCAATAGTTACAATATCTTACTTTCGGATATTCAACTTCTTAGTGATATTACCTGAGTCAGACGTGATGTTCACGAGGTATAAACCATTCGCAAAATCAGAGGTATTTACATCTTCAACTGTACGTCCTGGTTGAACGTTTGAAATTGTGTTTGTGTAAACCACTTGTCCAACAGTATTAACAATACTAATTGTTATGTTTGTTTCTTCCGTTGTTTGAAATGCAATGGCTACATTATCGACAGCAGGGTTTGGATAAATTTTTGCCGAAACAACTTCAGCATTCAATTCGTCTAAACCAACAGCGCTATTTACTCCTTGAGTAGCGTTCAAAACTTCTTTTGAAGTAATTCTCTGTACCCAGCAAACAACACCTAAGTCCGAAAATTCTTCGATGGAGTGCTCAATCGTGTGATCAATTGGTGAGTCCGCATCCGGCGGGAGCACATAGCTACCGTTAAACGTATATGAAAGATCAAAATTTACGGTATCTCCGGCGTCAACACCTATCATTAGTGAACCCCCAGATCCGGGAATCATTTTTTTCATCACATTGTAGAACTCAGTTTCCCCATTCGACTTTACGTTGTTGTCAGTAGTATACTCAATAATCGCCGTTTGCAGGGCACATCCACCAGGGAAGTCTTCAAGCGCAATTATTTCAACCTGAATATCAACGGTTTGTGTGGACACATTAACTTGATACAGCGCGGTCATGGTACATTTAGGAGCGACAGAGACTGTGGCATCCAGCTGCGACTGCGTCATTGAACCAGGATTGAAACCGGCACCACCATCTAAATGAGTTTCAGGTACACCACTAACTCCGTAGTAGCTTCTTCTTGAGTTCCCTTCATCAGTGTAATAAGGATCTCCCGATCCGGGCCAACTCATCTGATACTTGATGGATATATGATTCCCATCATTAACAGGATCACCTAAAATGTTTTCTAATTGAATGTTTCCGGGATTACATGGAGGACAAGTCGAAGAGGTAAAGGTCTCACAACAAGTCACCCTATCCTGTGCAAAGCCGAAGCCACCCATTAAAAGCAGGCAGATTGTAAAAAGGTAGTTGTTTTTCATAATCTAGTTCTTTATGTTATTTAATTATTTGTTACAAATTTTAATAAATGTAAGTCATTTTTAACATCGATGAAAGGGAAAAGGATAGACGGTTTGAACAAAAACGGGACTTTATTGTGGAGCTAAATCGCATAATTGGAGGCCAATAGGCGTACTAAAATTTTGTAAACACCTGATTATCAATATTTTCAATATCATATTTTGCCGCTATTGTTGAATTCTAAAAAGTCATTAGATCAGTATAATATAAGCCAAATCAGACTTTTTTGAGGATATCGGCAATCACTTCCCAAATGATCTCCGCCGAATCATCCCAGCTAAAATTATGCGACCTGGAGAGTCCTGACTGAACCAAACTTTCTCGCAACTCCTCGTTTTCATCCATCTTTTGTAAACCGTATGCAATGTCAGAAATTGAATAAGGATCAACAAGAATGGCAGCATCTCCTACCACTTCAGGCAAGGCTGTTCGATTGCCACATATAATTGCTGTTCCGGCCCGCATGGCCTCAACCAATGGAATTCCAAATCCTTCAAAGTAAGAGACGAGTACAAGGGCTTTTGCTCCGCCCACAATTTTTGTCAGTCGATCAATTGGAAGATGACCAATAAATATAATGTCCTTCGCATGCTTTAGGTTTTCAATCTCGGATTTGGTCAGGTGCCTGGACCATAACTTTTCGCCGACGATGATAAATTTCGTTGCGGATTGCGTTTCTTCCTTAAACTGATTAAACGCTCGCAGCATTCGATCGATGTTTTTTCGTGCATGAAGGGCGCCGACGTAAATGAAATATTCATTGCCTCCGGTTAATTCTTCCATCAACATAATGCGCTCAGTCGCAGGAATTGGTTGATACATTTCAGACCCACCGTTGTGTGCGACCGTGATTTTAGCCGGATCGATTTTATAGGTTTTGGAAATATCACCTTTTGAATAATCGGAGACTGTGACAATATGTTCGGCCTTAGCAGCAAAAAGAGGAAAATATTTCTTCAAATACTTTCGAGCTGAGTTTGGCAGGTCTTCAGGGTGGTGCTCAAAGTTTAAATCATGTATTACGGCAACTTGCGGAACATCAGTCTTTAGGGAAAGGAATCCGTCCGGAGAGAAAAAAATATCAGCTTTTACTGTCTCAAGTGCCTTTGTCACGGAGCGATTGAACCAAATCTTGAATAATATCGGATGTCTTGCGGGTGGCCGAAGAACCATAGGAGTGACGTTTTCAGCGAACACAAATTTTTGATCAAAAGGCCGATCAAAAAAGAAGTAAAAGTCATGTTGAGGATGTTCTTTGACCATTCTCTTCACGGTCTCATAGGTAAACCAACCAAATCCTTCCATCTTATGATTCAATAGAAAGCGTGTATTAACGGCGATTTTCATACGGACGAATTTATAGATTTCTTCACTACTTTTGCCGCTGTAGTGAAGAATTTGGTCAAATATATATTACAGAAGTTGCTTGGATATTCAGGCTATCTATATCGCTTTGCCAAGTACAAAATCCGAACACTTCATAAAGATTCAGGAGAAGGTGATTTCTTCGCATTCCTAAATACGGTTAAAGGGAAAGGTTTATTGCTTGACGTTGGGGCAAATATTGGCGTTATGACCTATCACATGAGTAAGAATTTCCCGGATAATACGATTTTAGCAATAGAGCCCATTCCAACCAACTTTGGTGTATTGAGTCGAATTAAGGATGAATTCGATTTAAAAAATGTTGAATTGGTACCGGAGGCAGTTGGAAATGAAATTAAGGAGATTGAAATGATTTTGCCACTTCAGGGAAAAGTAAAGATGCAGGGATTGGCTCACGTTGTTCACGACAGCATTAGCCAATGGAATAAGGGCGAGAAATATAAAGTGAAATGCAACACGCTTGATGAATTGGCAAAGGGAGAAGAGGTTATCGGAATAAAAATGGATATCGAAAATTTCGAATTCTTCGCCTTGAAGGGGGCACAATTGATTCTGGGAAATGATCGACCGATTATTTATCTGGAGCTCTGGGACAACGAAAACCGGACCAACTGTTTTGAACTACTGACCAAATTCAGTTACCGGGCATTTGTTTACATCGAAGGCGAATTGGTTGAGTATGATCCTGATAATCATCAAAAGCAGAATTTTATTTTTAAGCCGATATCAGATTAAACATTATTCCGGTTTCACGCAAAGACGCCCGCTCTCCGCTTGAGGCGGATCGCTCAAGGAGCAGAGGAAGCAAAGGTCATGTGAGTTTTGCACAAGAACCTACTCTGCGGTCTCAGCATCCCTGCCTGCGGCAGGCAAGTTAGCATGCTCTGCGTTATTCCTTAACTATTCTGGCCGTATAAATATTTTCACCGGAAAAAAGCTTTAGAATATATTGACCTGCCGGTAAACCTGATACATCTATATTGGTGCCCATCGGAATTTCATCCAATACGAGTTTGCCAAACAGATCATAAATTTGAAATGTCTCAACATCAATCTCCAGAGAACCAACATTTATTTCGGATTGAACAGGATTTGGAAAAATTTTTAAGGTTTGGGAACTGTTAAAGTCATTTAATCCGGCAACAGGGTCTGAAACCGTAATACATTCAGTACTATCAACGCATCCATTGGCATCTGTCATTACGCAATAATAATCTCCGGCACAAAAGCCCGGCAATCCAAAAAAGTAAGGAACGAGAGTAGCGCAGTCAATCCAAACAACTGTAAACGGGATCTCGCCACCTGAATATGTCAATCCGATTTCCCCATCGCACCAACCGGGGGCACTCGTTCCGGCGATATAATTTGCATCGACGATAAAGGTGTCCGGTTCTGTGATAATAACACTATCAATCGCTATGCATCCCGTATCATCAGTCATAGTCAAGTAGTATGTGCCGACACACAGACTGTCCGTTAAGGCTGTTGCGTCTCCGGTTGACCAGGAATATGTATAGGGTGATGCACCGGTTGGCATTGCCGTTGCGCTGCCCAGGCAGATGCCATTACACCATAGGTTGGTTTGAGAAAAGTCGATACTGCATTGTGCCCTCGCTGCTATAGCTAGCAGCGCGAATGATATTGTGATTAGTATTGTTTTCACTTATTATATATGACGAATTTACCCACATAACCGTTGACGCCATAATAATAGATGCCTGGAGTTAGACTGTTTCTATTGAAAGTAAATGTTTTGGACGTTACGGTTTCGGTTCTAACAATACGTCCGAATTGGTCATAAATAAAAAGCGAGGAGGGTAGCTCGATTTCCTGAAATTCCAGTGTTGCGGTTTGCCTAAAAGGATTCGGATAGAGGTTTATAGATCCTGTTACTTGAGTTTCAGGAATGCCGAGAACGGTGGTCATCGGAACATTCTTGTTCCATTTGAGTAACAACCCGTCTGAGCCGCCTATGAAGGCAATACTGTCGTTGACATTTAGCAGGCAATAAAATTCTTCGGAAAAGTCCGTGAGGAAGGGAGTGAATGATTGACCAGAGTCATAGGTTTCGAATATTGTTCCGCGATTTATTGGTTTAGATCCTGTTGTTTCGATTTCATCGTAGATATGACCAACTAAATAACCATGTTCCGGAGTATCAAAATAGAGGTCATAAGTTTTTGAATGATATACATATTGACCAGTAGAACTATTGTGGACTACCTAACAAAAATTGAAGAGTAAGTTAAGGTTATGCAACATTATTTAA
>CAZCAD010000216.1:0-6030 GCA_964496525.1 uncultured Flavobacteriales bacterium
TTTGCTGATATGTATGGCAGAAAACTCAAAATTTCCTTTGACCGATTTGATGATACTGATTTTCCTGGTCTTAAGATTAATTCGATTAATGCCGTGCTTGTCTGACAAAGCCCAGAGATCACCCTTTGAATCGAATTCTAAATCAATAAAAACATAACCCCTTAATTCGGGATAAGTGTTTCGGTTAATCTTGTCAATTTTGTTTGTTACGGGATCAATTTTTCCGATCCCTCTATTGGTTCCAAACCAAATATTACCTTCTTTATCCTTTATAAGATCATGGATATAATTGTTTGGGATGGATTTGCTGTTGTTGGGATCGTTCTTGAAAACGGTAAAGTGATAACCATCATATTTATTCAAGCCATCCTGGGTAGCAACGTAAATAAATCCAAACTTGTCTTGGGTGATGGCAGTAACAGAACTTTGTGATAAACCGTTTTCAATTGACAGCTTGTCAAATTTTATACTCTTTTGCTGGCTCCAAACAAATTGACCTGCAAACAGAAAAAGAAAAAACATGATTCGTGTCGGAGACGCTTTGAAATCAGCTTTAGAATTTTTTATATGATATTTTTTGTCAGATCGAAACATTTTTGAGAAGCATAGCTTTAGCTACGGGAGCAAAAAATAATGAAGATATGGGGAAAAGCCCCATAAAAAACCGAAGGATGATTTTAAAAAGTCGCTTAGAACCTGTTCACAATCTTTTGTTTCGAGAGAAAATAGTTCATTTTTTGCTAATTCAAGGCAAAAAACAGGAGCATATCCGTAAATACGTGATTGTTTTTTAACGCAGAAGTAGTGAAAAAGGGGCACTTTATCCGATTATAAAAGGTTGTGAACAGGTTCTTAGACGCATCGCCCAACTCTAAATTCTAACTCCAATTACCAAAACATCATCCACTTGCTCATAAGCGCCTTGCCACTTTTTCATGGTGCTGTTCAAGGCTTTTTGTTGCTTTTCCATCGATTGGTCATGTATCGACATCAACTCATCCCTAAAGTGCTTGTAAAGGAATTTTTTGCCCTTATCTCCTCCAAACTGGTCAGCATATCCATCGCTGAATAAATAGAGTACGTCTCCCTTTTCAAGAGCAATTTTATGACTGGCGTACAATTTCGTGCCGGGGTCATATGAGCCAATAGCAAATTTATCAGCCTTGATGATCATGAATTCGTTATTACGAATTAAGTATAGCGGATTATTGGCTCCGGCATACTCCAGTTCCATCTTTTGGTAATCTATCGCACAGAAAGATAAATCCATCCCATCCCTCACATCATTGTCATCACTTTCTTTGTTCAATGAATCAGACACAAACTTATTTAGCTCGTCGAGTACTTTACCCGGATTTGTTGTATGATGTTCACGTACAGCCGCGTTGAGACCGTTTGAACCAACCAAACTCATGAACGCCCCGGGTACTCCATGACCTGTACAATCTACTGCCGCACAAAAAGATTTACCATCGATTTCCTCAAACCAGTAAAAGTCACCGGATACAATATCTTTTGGTTTAAACAGCACGAATGAATCGGGACAAATCTCTGAGATTCTCTTGTCTGAAGGAAGGATAGAATATTGAAGACGTTTCGCATAACGTATGCTATCCGTCACATCTTTGTAAAGGTCTTCCAGCTTTAATCGCTGTCGCTCATTTTCATCACGTTGTTTAACGACCTCCTCCGTGCGTTCTTTTACCTTCTGTTCAAGAATTCTTTCCGTTTCAGCAAGCTCATCGCGCATTTTCAGCAGCGCATGTCCCAAAACATCATCATCGCTCAAAGGTTTATAAGGCGAACTAAAATTACTTTGGCCAACCTCCCTGGCAAAATCGGTTGTCTTCTTTAATCCGTCGACCAATCCAATCATCGCCGAGGACATATCACCGATTTCGTCCTTGGTTACCGCAATTTGCTCCCTGGGGAAAATTCCTTTACCTAAAGAAACAAGCACACTTTTTAAGGAGCGTACCGGCTTTACAATCGTGTTAGTTGTGAAAATTGCAATGAGAATCGCGAAAATAATTAAGACACCACCAAGAATCCAGTAATACGTTAGCGAGGTAAACCGTTCTCTTGCTTCTTCCGAAGACTTTTTTACAAGAGCCAGCGCATCCGACTCTTGTCCTTCCAAACTGTTTTGAAGCGTTAATAAATTCTGGTCAACCTTTTCAAAGGCGTAAGTCGCATCTCCATTTTGCCCAACAATGAATTTTGCGGTGAATAGACTAAAGCCGTCGTCATAACTTGCGTTATCCGGAAGAAGAGCCATCACGTTTTGATAATAGCCAAAGAGGGTATCGATTCGTGCTTCGACTTTTTCGAACATCTCAATATCTCTATGCTGTTTCCAACCCACCGACAGAACACTGACTTCATCCATAATCTTAGGGATATTTCTGTCTATTAGGATGTTCAGCCTCTCCTTATCCGGAGTGTCATTCCGCGATTGAACGCTCACCCATTGAATAGCCAGTCGTTTTGACTCGCCAAGGGTAGCCTCCAGCTGCATCACCTTTTCCTTCGAGGGGGTAAGGTTTTCGATAAGCTCATTAGTGGTACTGTCATTTTTCTTAAAGGTGTCGATACCTTCATTGACCGCCAAGAAAGTCGCACCAAAGACAATAATGATGAACAAAATGAGCACACCAAAACCGGTACCTATTTTCTTTCCTATGGTAAACCTAAAACTCATGGATTATGTAAGCCGGGTAAAAAGCCTTCTCTAATTATTCTTATTCTTCAACAGTTGTTTATACACGGCATTAAATTTATCATATTGCTGTTCGTCTTTAATACTGCTTGAGTATATTCTACAGAGCTCTTTGACCAGTTCAATGTCTTTTGGATTTGTATCAAATTGCTTAAGTAGATCGCCAATGATCATTTTATCAAGTATCGTCCGGTAGGCATTATAATTTTCGTCATCATTCAGGCCGTAATAACAACCCGTTAATCCTTCCACAGCATCTCTATCTTTCGGATCAATTTGGACTGCTTTCGTAAGATATGGCAGTGCCAGGGAGAATTGTTTTTCAGACTCATCCAAGCCCGCTAACATCTCTTCAATTGGAAGATCTGTTCTACCTCTCATTTTATAAGTAATATCAACACCTTCATTGTAGTAAACCAATCCAATATTGAAGTTCGCCTGGAAATTATTTGCTGCAAGAATCAGAACTTTCTCATAAAGCGAAATTCCTTTCTTTTTCATCCTGTTTCTCTCAACACCATAATTCAGGATTTTCATGCTATTCATATACTGTCCTCCCAATGCATTGTAATACTCAATATCCAGGGCGCTAAAATTCTCAATTGCATTGACATATTGCCGCTGTTTGGTTTTATACATTTCGTACGATTTTTCGGATTCTGACAGTTCATTTGATTCAAGAAGGGTTACGGCATCATTGTAATATCGGATGATCGTATTCTTGAGGTAGCGGGTAATCTTCTCTTGATCAACATTGTCTACATCAAGATTTCTGGCTTGTACGAAAGATTCAATCGCAACATTCCTATAGTTCTTGGTTTTTGGACTTTCGAGATTTCGATAAACGATACCCCTCAGTTGCCATGTTTGTGAATTGGTTCTTTCTTGAGAAATAATGGCTGAGTCAATCCATTTTTGTGCACAGAGGAAATCCTTTGCTTTATAGCACACAAAGGCCTCTTCAGTATATCCCCTTTGAGACAGAGCGGAATTATGTGCTGAAACAGCGGTAATCACAATCAATATTTTAACTATCCCTTTCATTCTATCACCCTTACTGCTAACCCTGCCAGCTTGTCTGCAATGGTTAGATTGTGTCTTTTCGCATTCTTCTTATTTATTTCGTACTTCTGTTTATTTCCTTCCACCACAAAATTGATCACCGAGCCTTTGCTCAGGTAACCCTCCTTTTCAGTCACCAGCAGCGTAGATTTCGACTTAAATTTCGAAGACAATGAGGTAACTTGGGCGCTTCTGTCTTCTGTTACGTACAAAATGTGTGCTTTGTTTATTTCTGACTTGGAACGGAACCTTTTTACCTGTATTTTTTGCTTGCCAATCGACTTACCGGAATACTTCTTATTTAGCTCATTGTAGACCGCATCCTGACTCCCGTAAACACCGATTATAAAGTTCCCCTTCCGATATTCCACCGGCCAATCTATGAGGGTGGCGAAGGTATATATGTACAGCGCCTTAACAACAGATCGGGTGTCCTTGATTTGACTCAGTCCGGGCATCGAAGAACTGAAGCTTAGGAGCACCAAAGACAATACAACTATGTAAACCTTATTACCCAATTTTTCTGCTGTTCTCTTAACTTTTGCTCAAAAATATCTAAAAGTGTGCCAAAGGCATACTTTTACCTTACGCTTCGGGGTCTTTTGTCTCTAATTGTTCTAAATCTCTATCAAACAAGTAAAGACCCCCTTTATCATCGCCAATTAACCTTAGTCGATCGACAATCTCTCGCGCAAGTGCCTCTTCTTCCAGTTGTTCTGCGAGGAACCATTGCATGAAATTATGAGTTGTATAATCTTTTTCTTCAAGACACAAATGAACAATCTTGTTAATCATTTCCGTGACCTTTATCTCGTGTGCAAGAAGCGAATCAAATATTTGAACAGGTGACTTAAACTTAGCAATTGGTGCATCAATCTTAGTAATCACAGCAGTCCCTCCTCGTTCGTTCACAAATTTGATCAATTTTAACATATGCTCACGCTCTTCATCGGAATGTTTGTACAAAAATTGAGCGGTTCCATTAATGCCCGCAACCTCAGCCCAGGACGCCATGGAAAGATACAATTGAGACGATTCTGCTTCGGCCGCAATTTGTTGATTTAATATTTCTTCAACTTTAGAATTCACCTGTTGTTTTTCAATTAAAAATATAGGGATAAAAATAATCTAAAAAAATGTATAATCGGGGTAATTAGGAGGATTAATTCATAATTTAGCGCCGAATTTCACAAAGGGATGAGAAACAAAGGAAGCAGCAAGGGAAAGAAGCTAAAAATCACCTTGCGAAACAACATTTTGAGGTTGTTTCAGGATAATCCTAAAAGACAATTGAACTATAAACAAGTTGCCTCTTTTCTTGAGGTCTCTGATAAAGAGATTAGAAAGCTTGTTTATTCTATTATGACTGATCTCTCAGATGAAGGAATTATAAAAGAAACTGAAGGCGGAAAGTTCAAAAAAGATGGTGTGGCTGAACGAATTGAAGGCATCATTCAAATGAACAAGCGCGGACATGGTTATTTGGTCAGCGATAAGTTAGATGAGGATTTATTTATTGATCGTCGGTTTTTAGATCGGGTTATTCATGGAGATAAGGTTGAGGTTGAGTTGCGAAACAAGGGACGGAACAAAGTTGAGGCCATTGTGGCAAAAGTAATTGGACAGAAAGAACGAACTTTTGTCGGAACGCTGGAAATATCAAAGAACTTTGCCTTTTTGGTTGCGAGCGATCCCAAAATAGACATCGACATATTCATTCCACTTGAAAAAATCGGGGACATTAAAAGCGGATCGAAGGTTGTGGCCAAAATTATTGACTGGCCGGAAACAGCCAAGAGCCCATTTGGTGAAATTCTTGAAGTCTTGGGTAGCGCCGAATCACACGATGCTGAAATGAAATCTATCTTGGTGACCTGCGGTATTCGATATGAATTCCCTCAAGACGTCTTCAATGAAGCAGATCGCGTTCCCATCAGCCTTGACAAGGCTGAAATTGCTAAAAGGCGGGATTTTCGAAACATCCTGACCTTTACCATTGACCCTGCTGATGCCAAAGATTTTGATGATGCCCTCTCATTTGAGCGTGTCGAAAATGGGAACATCAGAGTTGGAGTACACATTGCAGATGTTGGGCACTATATTCTCGAAAATTCGGCATTGGACAAAGAGGCGTTCGACCGAGGCAATTCAGTTTATTTGGTCGATAGAGTAATTCCAATGTTACCCGAACATTTGTCAAATGGTGTTTGTTCTTTGAGACCTGATGAAGAGAAATTTACTTTTTCTGC
>CAZCAD010000217.1:0-6003 GCA_964496525.1 uncultured Flavobacteriales bacterium
GTTTGTTCACGATAATGAACTCTCCTGAAAGAACCCTTCTGGTGTAAATGTTCGAAGTGTAAGGTTCGAAACATTCATTATTACCTAAAATCTGTGCGGTGGAAGCAGTTGGCATTGGTGCTACCAATAATGAATTTCTCACACCGTGTTCTTTTATCTCCTCTCTTAGAATGTCCCATTCCCATCGATCTGATGGCGTCACGTTCCAAAGATCAAACTGGAATTGCCCTTTGGAAATTGGTGAGCCTTCAAAAGTTTGATATGGTCCGACTTCTTTTGAGATATCTTTAGAAGCCGTAACAGCCGCGTAATAAATCGTTTCGAAAATGTCCTTATTTAATTTAGTCGCCTCTTCTGAATCAAATGGAAGCCGCATTAAAATATAGGTGTCCGCTAATCCCTGAACCCCAATACCGATTGGTCGATGACGCATGTTCGAATTTCTTGCCTCCTCAATCGGATAGTAATTTTCGTCTATCACATTATTCAAATTCCTGGTCAGGTGATAGGTCATTTCAAACAACTTATCGTGGTCGAATGTTTTGGCTTCTACATCAACAAACTTGGAAAGTGCGACTGAACCTAAGTTACAAACCGCTACTTCATCCTCTGCTGTATATTCTAAAATCTCAGTACAAAGATTTGAAGACTTAATCGTTCCTAAATTCTGTTGATTGGATTTTAGATTTGCCGCATCTTTATAAACCATATACGGTGTTCCGGTTTCAATCTGCGACTCCATGATTTTAAACCAAACATCCTGAGCTTTAATTGTTTTTCTTCCACGACCTTCCGATTCATATTTGGTATAGAGTTCCTCAAATTCATCACCGTATGCATCTGAGAGACCGGGACATTCGTGTGGACACATCAAGGTCCACTCTTCATTCGCCTCCACTCTTTTCATGAATAAATCCGGCACCCACATGGCGTAGAATAAGTCCCTGGCTCTTTGCTCTTCTTTACCGTGATTCTTTTTCAAATCAAGGAAATCAATAATATCAGCATGCCAGGGTTCAACATATATGGCGAAGGATCCCTTTCGTTTTCCCCCTCCCTGGTCAACGTATCGAGCGGTATCGTTAAATACTCTCAACATTGGGACAATCCCGTTCGACGTTCCGTTGGTACCTTTATATATGAACCCTTGGCTCTGATATCGTGAATCGACAGTCCAATGCCACCGGCAGATTGCGAAATTTGTGCACACTGTTTTAGCGTATCATAAATTCCGGAAATACTGTCCTCCTTCATTTGCAGAAGGAAGCAAGATGACATTTGGGGTTTTGGTGTTCCTGAATTAAATAGTGTTGGTGTTGCGTGTGTGAACCAACCTTCTGACATAGCGTTGTATGTTTTTATAGCTGTTTCAATATCCTCTTTATGAATGCCGACGGCTACTCTCATCAGCATTTGCTGAGGACGCTCAACAATTTGACCATTCATTTTTAGTAGATAAGCTCGTTCCAAGGTTTTAAATCCGAAAAAGTCATACTTAAAATCTCTGTCATAGATGATGTGAGAATCGAAATATTCAGAATTTTCTTTTACGATATTGTATACATCTTCAGCAATAAGGGAAGCGTTTTCGTTTGTGATTGGATCGATGTATGTGTAAAGGTCTTCAATCGTATCTGAGAAAGATTTCTTGGTGTTCTTGTGTAAGTTCGAAACCGATATTCTGGATGCCAGCAAAGCATAATCAGGGTGTTCAATTGTTTTGGATGCGGCCACCTCGGCTGCCAGATTATCCAATTCTGAAGTACTAACTCCATCAAATAGTCCTTCTATTACCTTCATTGCAACCATTTCAGGTTGAACAATCGGGTTAAGACCGTAGCATAATTTCTTAACTCGAGCAGTGATCTTGTCGAACTTAACAGGCTCTTTTCTCCCGTCTCTTTTTATTACATACATACGCTTCCGTTGCTTTATTTCACCCTTGCGAATTGAATCTGCAGGGCAGGGTTTATTTAAAAATCTTCGTCCAGTGAGAATGATTGACTCTCTCCGCTGTTTAATACTCCGGCCTTTTGGTATTCGGCAACCCGCTTCTCAAAGAAGTTGGTTTTGCCTTGAATGCTGATCATGTCCATAAAATCAAAAGGGTTCTTTGAATTATAGATTTTGTCACATTCGAGTTCAGACAGTAATCTGTCGGCTACGAACTCAATGTATTGCTTCATTAATTCAGCGTTCATTCCAATTAAACGAACAGGTATAGCTTCTGACACAAATACTTTTTCGATTTCCACAGCGTCCTTGATAATTTTGGTCACTGTTTCTTTCGGTAATTTGTTTACCAGGTGGTTGTTGTATAATAAACAGGCGAAGTCGCAATGCAATCCTTCGTCCCGTGATATAAGCTCATTTGAAAAACTCAATCCCGGCATTAATCCTCTTTTCTTGAGCCAGAAAATCGAACAGAAAGATCCTGAAAAGAAAATTCCTTCTACCGCTGCAAAAGCAATTAATCGCTCGGCATAAGATCCTTCATCTATCCATCTTAAAGCCCAGTCAGCCTTTTCCTTCACACATGGAATTGTGTCCACTGCATTAAACAAATAGTCTTTCTCTTTTGCATCCTTGATATAAGTATCGATGAGTAAAGAATATGTTTCAGAGTGAATATTTTCTATCGCAATTTGAAATCCGTAAAAGAATTTTGCCTCTGTATATTGCACCTCCGATAAAAAATTCTCCGCCAAATTTTCATTGACAATTCCGTCAGAAGCAGCAAAGAATGCTAATATATGTTTGATGAAATGACGCTCATCGTCATTCAACTTATCGTTCCAGTCAACAAGATCCTGCGCCAGGTCAATTTCCTCTGCAGTCCAAAAACTAGCTTCGGCTTTTTTATAGAATTTCCAAATATCATCGTGCGTAATCGGGAATAAAACAAAACGGTCTTTGTTCTCTACTAATATTGGTTCTTCTTGTTTGGACATTTTTCTGGTTTTAAATTTTCTTATTGTCCCGCGATGGTCATCGGGGAACAATTCTAATTCTACGTTGTTAAACACGCCCAAAAAGGGCCAAAATTTTACAATCCTTCATTTTTTAAAGGAGTGAAATTTGTATTTATGTTTCGGGTAAGAATCGGTTTACAAAAGTTGTCAATTTTTGCAGAAGTAACAACGTAAATTAATTCACAATGACCACATAGTTATTAACAAATTCTCTCCTATCCCTTTAGTGACACGTGTTTCAGCCAATCACGCAAATCTTCATGCTTCTTCTCTCTAAATATTATGCGCGCATACCTTTTCATTTTTGCACTTCCTTTTGTTTAATGGTTTGTCGCAATATTTCAGTGAGAATCGGATTCACAATTTACAGCAAAGAGTACGTTCAAAACAAGAAAACTGACCGATTAATTTATCCACAATTGGTTGTCAAAACTTTTCGTAGATTCATCTCGAATTAATGTTTGGAATCAGGATGAATTTCATTCAGGGAATAAAAAAGACATCTTCTTCGGTTTTGGATATCATCTATCCGAATCACTGCTGCATCTGTAAAACTGATTTAAATACAGCTGAAAATTTCGTCTGTCTGGCCTGTGCATACGACCTTCCCTATATTTCTTACAAAGACGAGGAGGTGGAAAAACTGTCAAAAATTTTTTGGGGAAGAACTGAAATCGAGAATGTTTATAGTTTATTAAATTACCAAAAAGGGAATCAGATTCAGACCATCCTTCATGAGATAAAATATAAGGGGAAATTAAAATTAGCCGGTCATTTTGGTCAACTTCTCAGCAAACATATTCCAATGGATCAAATTGATTTGGTGATTCCTCTCCCCTTACATCCGAAAAAACAGCGTGAAAGAGGGTATAATCAGAGCACTGCAATTGCCAAGGGCATCGTCGCAGAAAATAAAATCATTCTTCGAGAAGATTGTATTCGCAGAACAACCCACAACCAATCTCAGACCCAATTTTCAAAATATGATCGCTGGGAAAATGTTCGGTCGATCTTTCAAATAGCAAAAGTCGATGCACTTGAAAACAAGCATGTTTTATTAGTAGATGACGTATTGACTACCGGAGCAACGCTTGAAGCCTGTGCACAAAAACTAAATGAACTAAACGATTGCACGGTTAGTGTAGCCACCCTGGCCGTGCGACTTTAGGCAGATTTGTCCCTTCCGGGGACTTCGGTCGCAATGACAATTCCATAAAGATCGCTTTGGGTAACAGAGTTGTCATTTCAACTGAGGCTCGTTAGAGCCGAAGGGAGAAATCTGCCTGAGCATTCTGCACACTTATTATAACTTTGACTTCTTATGCTTGAAGCTGTCATTTTTGATATGGACGGAGTTTTAATTGATTCCGAGCCGCTTTGGAAAATCGCGGAAGTTGAGGCCTTCGCAAAAGTAGGTCTGGATCTTTCTCACACAGATTGTGAAGAAACCGTGGGACTAAGAATTGATGAAGTCGTAAAGCTCTGGTATGACAAAATTGGTTGGAACAACAAAAGCTTGGAAGAGGTGCGAATAGATATCGTTGACATTATTATTCGAGAAATAAAGGAACAGGGGATAGCTTTAAAAGGAGTTCACGAAAGTTTAGAGATGATCCAATCAAACAATATTAAAATTGGATTGGCAACTTCCTCTGACCAACGAATTCTGGATGTCGTTCTTGATAAGTTAAAAATCGCACCTTATTTTGATGTTGTGCATTCGGCCGAGAATGAAACACACGGCAAACCTCATCCTGCTGTCTTTTTGAACTGTGCGAAAAAACTGGATGTAGCGGCAAAAAACTGTCTTGTAATTGAAGATTCTTTTAATGGCCTAATTGCGGCAAAAGCCGCCCGAATGAAAGTGATTGTGATACCGGAAAAGAGTCATCAGATTGATCCCAGGATCAGTATTGCTGATTTTCAGTTAGAGAGTTTGACCGAAGTCAAGTTAGAAGAAATCCGTAACTTATGGGGTGATTGAAATAGAGTGATAGATGCAGAAAATCAAAAACACAAAGAACCATAAAATCCAATGAAGAATCCTGGCTGAAAACAAAATGCCCGCCTTCAAATGAGGGCGGGCATTTCTTTCTCGTGGCTTCTTTCTATTTCAAATCGTTCAGAATCTTTGAGTCACCAGATTATTTTAAAATTGTAACATGTCCTCTATGCCTGTGTTTTTTCTCCGACATCGTTTCTTTAAATTCTATTTGCCATACATAAGTACCATCTTCAACTAATCCTCTTGATCCATAAGTTCCATCCCACCCTCTGGAAGCATCGAACGATTCAAAAACTACCTCACCCCATCTGTTAAAGATGGTTAGGTTGAAGTCGAAAGGATCAAATCCTGAAAAGAACACTGGCTGGAACATTTCATTGTAAGTATCTCCGTCCGGTGTAAATACATTTGGCACGTAGAAAATAATAATGTCGTCAATTGTAATTAGCTGAACCGTATAATCCGTACACTGACCTGAGGCACTATATGCATCTAATCGAACAAGGTACTCTCCTGCAATTTCAGGAAAGTTGTGCTCAGGATTCGTGTCTGTGGAGTTTGGAGACCAGTCTCCAAAATCCCACAGGTAAGTGGAGGCCGCGGTTGACTTATTCGTAAAGAAGACTCTCGTATCTTCTATGGTTAATACATAAGGCTGATAAACAAACTGCGCCGTCGGAGTTTGTTCAACGGCAACATAATCAATTGCGGTGGCACTGTTCGAACATCCAACAGCATTCGTCACGGTTAAGGTCACATCATAATATTCAGTGAAGTCAGACTGATGTTGGAAACATGGGGTAGGGTTCTGTCCTGTTGTAATTCCTCCGTTGCTAAAGTCCCAGTCCCAATTTGTGATCGGCGATACTCCGGATGATCCATCATAAAACTTCACGCAGCCGGGATTACAGACAATCGGTGGATCAGAAGTAAAGGCCGCAGTTGGCTGTTCCAATACATTTACCGCGAACGTAATTGTTGACGTACATCCATTATCGGAAGTAATTGTCAAGGTTGTATTATAGG
>CAZCAD010000218.1:0-5999 GCA_964496525.1 uncultured Flavobacteriales bacterium
TCAGAGGGAAAAAGGACAGAAGAACAAGCCGAAATGTATTAGTTATTTATTGAACAGACCCTTATGCCATTACCTGGGGAAATCGCCTTTCAGTGGAGATGTCAGTCTCAAACGCACCGAGGGCTCAATAGTAGTACGTGTAGTAAACGGTGTCAGACGGAATTGTGAGCAATGAATCGTCAAGCAAACTGGAAGTAGTTTGATTATTAAACTGAAATCTCGTGTATCTTCCGCCGGTTGTTTTGTAAATAATGTTTGTATCCACAATCCCGTCAAATGAGTAATTGCCGTTAGTACCACATCCGACACAACCTTCTCTAAAATTAATAAGAACCATCGTCATGACATCACTCGGCAGAGGGCCAACATTCTTAATATCAAATTTAATCCACGCTTCTGCATCCAAAGTCACATTATGAACATTCGGATCTGCCACCGTTGCTTCACCGGATGTAAATTCAATAAGCTCCTTAAAATATCCGTCCTTCTGTATCGCTATTCTAAAATCTGTTACCTTTTCACGGGTGAACGATATGGCCCAATCACCTGCGGCATCCGTGACAGCCGATCCCGCGAGCTGATAATTATAATTTGCTACCGATGAGGAGAAAAGGACTTGACTAATTGTGACATTAACTCCCGCTAAAGAAGAACCGTTGACAGACCCCGACACCTTTCCTTCAAACTCATAAGTTATCTCACCTTTATTGCAGGAGAGTAAAAGGAAAACACAAATAATCAGTGATGAACAATATTTGAGGTTTCTGAACAGCATAGTGTTAGAGGTCGATATCTCTCGATAGCTATCGGATTAAGACTGTCCCAAATTTATGTAGATTTTTGCAAGAAGGCAAGACCATTGCATCAATTAAAATCGCCGTTCAATCAATAATTGGACGAAAATGTGCCCATTCTTTATGTTGAAACAGAACTTTGCATTGAAAATATCGTAAATTAGTATTGCCCCGAAAGCCATTGATCATTTACTTACGTTATGAAGATTATTTTAATATTTCTTTTCGTGCTTGGCCTTGCACCAGGGGCTTTTTCTTTGGAACCTCTTGTTCCGCCTGATTCAACGGTGAAAAAACCAATGATTTATGATTATCCCGAAATTATGCCACAATTTCCCGGTGGCGCTGATGCATTGGATCAATTCATTAAAATAAATGCGAAAACTCCGGTCGAGGCGAAAAGGCAAGGCATTAAGGGTAAAGTTTACGTTCAGTTTGTCATTGAAAAGGATGGCAAGGTGGCAGAAGTGGATATTCGAATGGGTAAACACGATTTGTTGAATCAGGAGGCTCTCCGTGTCGTCAAAATGATGCCTGATTGGAAACCGGGTACCAATAAAGGAAAGAAGGTTCGGGTACGCTATACGCTGCCGATCACATTTCATTAAATAAAAAGAGTTCCCATGAAATGAGAACCCTTTCCAATTATTGGAGGTAGCAGTTAACCCCCGATTTTTTTCAGTTTTCCTTTTAGCCCACCGGCCTTATTTGTATCAATCTTTTTCTTTTCCGTCTCTTTCTTTTCGGTTTCCTTCTTTTCGGATTCCGTAGTTGAAGGCGAGTTCTCAGAATCCGAAGCCGCTGCCTTCGACAGTATATCCGAATTGTGCCACATGCTGCTCATGGTGCTTGTTCTCACGAAATAGCGATTTGGATTGCTCGGATCAACCTTTTCTATCGTCCCTTGATGCTTCTTGCCTTTATACGCGACCTCGACTTTTTCACCAATCTCAAATCCACTGGAGTTTGTGCTTGTTGTGGAAGTAGATGCAGGAGCTTCTGTTTTTGTTGAAGACGATACTGCTGAAGACCCACCTGATCCTCGTAAAACATCTGTGTAATACCAGAGTGTTTTACCATCGTCTCGTTTAACCTGGTAACGATTGTCAAAAACCTGATCTCTTTGAGTAATTTTACCGGCGATCCAGTTTCCGTTCACTTTTACTTCCACTCTCTGACCGTTTTCGTAAGTTGGAATCACAGCCTTTTCAGTCGCAATGACATCCCCACATTGCGCCGGAGCAGATTTACAAGTACTAATCAGCTCATCTTTTACGAATACGTAAATCGATAATGTCCTAATTTCATACTTCCCATTGCTTTCGTGAATTACAATTCGGCTGGATCGGCTCTTGTCCCTATTCCAAAACTCCATTGATGTTTCTCCGTCAGTTTTAACCAGCGGGTGCTCGCAAGACTGATCTTTGAAGGCTGTACGTGGCACGAAAATCTCCTTCATATCTTCAAAAACTTTCTCTCCCTGCCCACTAAGAATTTTTGATCCCTCGCGGTGAAAATGTCTAACCGACAACATTTCATACATATAAGATTTGAACTCGTCGTAAGTCGCTTCTCTCAACATTTTGTAGGTATAGACAATCGCCTCTTTTGTGTTTTTAAATGCCGGAATAGTGATTTTAGGCAGACCTGCCATTAATGCGGAAGCCTCTTTATCCAACTGAAGTTCGTAAAACGTTTTCATATTTTCAAGCTCATCGTAGGTATAGGTTTCGGTTGTTAAAATTTCGGGAGATCCACTTTTAGAACCCATAAAATTTTTCCATGGTTGTTTATATCCATCGGAATACAATCGGATGGTATGAATCTGTTTTACCTTGGAAACTTCGGTAGAAGACATTTTCTTGCGGTAGACCGCCTCAAAATTGACTGAAACTGAACTAACCGTATGCCACATCCAGCGAGGTTTATCGGCCAACTTGATCGATTCAATCTCACCTACGACATCGGTATAAGATCCGCTAAGAAATTCTTTCATATCTCCATTGATCATCGCCATCAATTCCTCATTCGTTGGATTTGGAATTCCATCGTAGAGACTTTTCACAACAAACTCCTTTGTAAAACTCCAGCCACTTCCACTTTTGTTGTACTTGTACTCAATGGAAACGCGCTGAGTAACTCCGGGATAATCAGTATCCCAAGTCGCTTCAAATGACCGCATGTAATAGGTTTCGGTTATTTTGTTATAGACTTTACCGGTTCCGTAGAATTCAACCGTCTTGGCTCCATCTCGCAGAACCCTGGCTTTAATATCCGAATCCGAAGGTTGAGTATAGGAAGGATTAAATGTGAATAAGAGGCCGATCAGGCCCATTGATTTTACTATTGTTTTCATAACTGCTTTTTTTACGAATTTAGGTCAATAACTAAATTCTGTTTTCACCCATACGGGTGATTTTGCCTTTTTATGAGGGAATTTCCTCTGATTCTTTAAGAATTTGGAGTGATCCTGCCTTCACGGCAGCCTGTGTTCTGTTTTGTACATCCAATTTATCATAAATATTAAGAATATGGGTTTTAATGGTATTTACAGACACAAACAGAATTTCGGCAATCTCCTTATTGGTTTTTCCTTCAGCAACTTCCTTGAGTACCTCCAGTTCTCTTTCAGAAAGCTCGTTCATCAGATATTCATTGAGCAATGTTTGATCAATCGCCAAATTAGATTTTGGTTTATCGTCCAGTTCACCTTCCAGCCTGGCACGTAATCCATCCATTTCTTTAGCGACATTCTGTAGACGCAGCTCATTCTCGCGAATTAAGGCCTTCTTTCGAATTCCGGCATTTCTAACAAAGAGAATAAGTGCTAACAAAAGAAACAGAGCAGCCGCCCCAAGTAGATAACCAATCCAGGTCTTCGTCTCAATCTCTTGTTCCTTCAAATCACTATCCTTCGCCAAAAGTTCATTTTCATAGTTTAATTCTTTGATGCTATCTTCTTTTTTCGCGGTTTCATAAGAGATCAGCAAATCATTGTAACGGCTATTGTTCTCCAAATTGAATATGCTGTCTTTTATTATTGCATATTTTTCAAAATATTCCAGGGCAAGTTTCGGCTTTCCATCGCCTTTGTAAATTTCATTCAATAGAGCCAGGGCGTTCTGTTGAAGAATAAGGGATCCTGAAGCCATTCCCAGTTCATTCGCCAACTTTGCCTGATGAGCGGCATCTTGATAATTACCACTCTCCATTAAGGCAGATGAGAGATTAATTCGCGCAGTTCCTTCGCCAATGTTATTAGTGTTTCCCACTTCAATTTTGATAATGTCCTCATAACGGACAATCGCTTCGGCATAATTCCCCTGCTTAATATCCAGCAAACCGAGGTTATTCTGAATCATGATAATGTTAAAATTGTTGTCCAGTTTTTCAGCCAAAAGCAAGGCTTCATCCAAGGATGCCCTTGCCGAATCCAATTGATTCAATGCGAGGTACAAGGCCCCGATATTCGATGTGCTCGTGCAGATACCTAATTGATCTTTAATTCGAAGCTTAATCTTTAAGGACTCTTTGTACTTGACAATTGCTTTTTCATAGTCTCCCATAGCCTTGAAAACCATAGCCATATTGTTATGACTTTGACCGATGAGTAAGTCCGCCTTTTCTACACCTTTTTTTTGAAGATCGTAGCGAATTTCCAGCGATTGCAGGTAATAGTCCAACGCTTGATCGTAATCGCCCATGTAATAGTAAACGCCGCCAATATTGTTGTAGGAGGCGGACTTGCCTTCTAAATCACCAATATCTTCCCGAATTCGCAGACAAGCTTGATAGTTTTCCAGGGCCTTCTCAAAATCTCCGGAATAATCATAAGCCAATCCAATGCGATTATAACTCGTTGCAACCAATTCCTTGCGATCGGTTGTCAAGGATAATTTGAGAGATTGTACGCCATAATCAAGGCAGGCCACATTTTCAATTCCTGCAAGCTGCCAGGAAAGTTCGTGCATGATTTTAATTCGTTCAATCTTATTGGTTTCAGATTCTAAAACTTGCTTCAAACTGTCAACAACCGAAGTAAATCCCACCAAGGGACAGCAAAGGCTCAGTAGAGATATGAATAATGCTTTTTGCATCAGGCGTCAAAAATACCATTTCTGCCTTCAGTGCTAAGAGATTTTCATTGTTTTATTCTTCACAAATTATGAAAAATTGGACATTGTATTTGGTTTTGGCACAAGCTTTGTGAAGATGAGCTGAAATAACTCTAACCTCTTAAAAAATGAATATTAAAACACTACTCTTCAGTCTTTTGCTTGTCACGGCAACAACATCAATGGCACAAGCAGACAACAATAATCTCTTCAATTGTGATGTCGGAATTCTGATTCCATACGCACCGGGAGACCGCTCTGCAGGCTTTGGCGGCTACGTTGAGCCAAAATTTAACGTGACAAATCATATTGCCGTGGGCTTTAAATCGGAAGGATATGTTTCATTTGGTGGGAGGATCGCAAATATTGATTACGGCGATTTCTCATTTAGAATGACGGTGATGACCGGAATGGCATTAACAGGAGATTATATCTTTTTAGAAGAAACATTCCGACCGTTCGCGGGATTTGGTTTTGGACGATATACTTATGCAAGTCAGTCGGTCTCTACTTCCTATGTTGAGATCACTCAAGAAGCAGGGATAAGCTGGGGGATTTGTCCAAGAGTTGGAATACAGCTTGGAGCTTTCCGTCTTTCCTGTGAGTACAATATTTTGTTCAAACCAAGCACCTATGTCTATCAGCAAGTGAGTGTGGGCGGACCTCCTACTCAAGGAAAACTCTCCAGAAATTATTTTGGATTTAAGATAGGCGGAGTAATTGGCTTTTCGAACGAATAAATTATTCGTCCAGCAAATCAGGACGTTTTTCCTTTGTCAGCTTAAGGCTCTGCTCGTTTCGCCACTCTTCAATTTTGGCCGAATCTCCTGACAAGAGAATCTCAGGAACTTTATTGCCATCATAATCTTCAGGGCGAGTGTAAACCGGCGGGGCCAATAAACCATCCTGAAAAGAATCTGATAGAGCAGAGGTCTCGTCATTAAGCACTCCGGGAATCAACCGAACGATGGCATCGGTTAATACCGCCGCTGCCAATTCACCACCTGAAAGAACATAAGAGCCAATCGAAATTTCCATCTTTATAAAGAGCTCTCGAATTCGCTGATCAACACCTTTGTAATGACCGCAA
>CAZCAD010000219.1:0-5987 GCA_964496525.1 uncultured Flavobacteriales bacterium
AAAAAACCTGCAATAGCGACTAGTGCTAATACCTTTTTCATAAGTCTAATTTTAATTTCCAGTGGTCAAATGGATGAATCCATCTTTCCTTTGATTATGTGGATTGACTGATTGAATATGATTCAATCGCTTCCTTTGTTTTTAATTTATAATCTCAATTCTTACCTACCTGAGTTTCCTCTAAAAATGCAAGTGTGCTAAAGTACAAAAATTTATAATTCGAGCGAACCTAAGACGACCTATTTTCGGCCCTATCCAACAATCGCATTATGTCAACTCACCAACAATATTTTTCTCGATCAATTTGATCCTCTCAGGGCGACTTTCAGTACGTCCAAGAACATACATTAATTTGGTAATCGCGGCGGCTCTTGTAAGGTCCCCTCCGCTTGTCACTTCAAGTTCAAGAAACACTTCCGAAGTCTGATATTTTCCCAACTCTACACTACCCTTGTCACATTGAGTGATGTTGAGAATAATACCGCCATCATCCAAATAACTTTTCATCATTTCTCTCAGTTCTATGGACGTAAAAGTGTTACCACTCCCATAAGTTTCCAGTAAAACCGCGTCTGAATTTTCAATGCTAAAAAGTGTATTTAGCAATTGAAGCTGCATTCCCGGATATATGGTGCCCATTCCAATTTTAGTGCTGAGATCGGTAGACAGTTTCAGTTCATCCAAATCACTCCTGTACAAATTATTTTCTTCAAAATAAATAAGAACTCCGGCCTCAGCCAAAAGAGGATAATTATAGCTTATAAATGCCTCAAAGTTTTCAGCATTGACTTTCGATGTACGATTAGCTCTTAGTAATTTGAACTCAAAATACAATGCAACTTCCTGTACCATTGGTGTTCCATCCTCACTTTTGAGGCCGGCAATTTCTATAGACGTAATCAGGTTTTCCTTTCCGTCAGTCCTGATTTGTCCAATAGGGAGTTGCGATCCCGTGAAAATTATTGGTTTTTTAAGCCCTTGAAGCATAAAGCTCAAGGCCGAAGCAGTGTAAGCCATGGTATCGGTTCCGTGTAAAATTACAAAACCGTCATAATCAGCATACTTGTCAAAGATCGTTTTCGCAATGGTCGCCCATATTTCTGGATTCATCTCAGAGGAGTCAATCGGCTCTCCATAAGAAAAGGTGTCTATCTCATAATCAAACTGCTTTAACTCTGGAACACGGTCATAAATGTGCTCAAAGTCAAAGGGTTTTAAGGCGCCGGTATCCGAATCGTGAATCATGCCTATCGTTCCACCGGTATAAATGATTAGAACCCTTGGGTCTAGCATTACTTATGACAAATTAAAGATTATTGAAACAAAAATAGTATTCAAATTGAGCTAACGGTCAGAACGATTTATTTTACCGTATGAATTTGGGTAAATGTTTAAAACTTACAGCCGAAATAACTCCTTAGCGTTCGCAGTCGTAATTTCTGCAACTTCTTCAATCTCAATTCCTTTTACCTCGGCCAGTCGATCCGCGACGTAGGTGATGTAGGAGCTCTCATTACGCTTACCGCGATTTGGAGTCGGGGCCAGGTAGGGAGAATCCGTTTCCAAAACGAAATACCCGAGATCAATTTCAGCAACGGTTGCACCCAGCCCACTATTTTTAAAAGTTAGAACACCCCCCAGCCCCATTTTAAATCCTCCGTAGTCAATAATATGTTCTGCCTGTTCAACGCTCCCTGTAAAGCAATGAAATACGCCTCGAAGTCTCTCATCATTTAATTGATCTACAACTTCAAATGTTTCTTCAAAGGCATCTCGTACGTGAATTACAATTGGTAGGTCAAGTTCCTTTGCCCATTCGATTTGTTGAGCAAAAGCTTTTTGTTGAATATCTTTTGTTCCCTTGTCCCAATGAAGATCCATGCCTATTTCTCCAACCGCCACAAATGTTTTTGAAAAGAGTTCTCCTCGAATAATTTCAAGATCAGCCTCCCAATTGTGCTTGACGGAGCAAGGATGCAATCCCATCATGGGCAAACAATTGTTTGGAAAATCGGCGGACAGTTGGTGTAATGCAGGAATCGATTCAACATCAATATTGGGCAAGAGCATTTGACTTACGCCGGCTTCAATAGCTGCTTGAACGATCTCATGTCGATCTTCATCAAACTCCGCAGTAAACAAATGGGTATGGGTGTCTATAAAAATCACAAATAACAAATTGCAAAACCCAAAATTACAGATTTTGTTTTATTGGGACCTGCCTGCCGGTTTACCTGCCGAAGGTTTACGTGCCGAAGGCATGCATGCATGGTAGGCAAGATTTGATTTTTGGGAATTCGAATTTTCAGGCTTAGTTCCAATCCGGACAGGTGTCACAGCCGTTAACGGTTCGAATATATAGCAGAAGACCCATTGATAAATCCCATTCGGCAAAGAAGAATTGTTGCTTGGCGTAATGGTTTTGATTTTGAATCGTGTTATTTTTTGGAAGATGAATCATTCCGGCTGTCCAATTCGACTGGAAGAAGAATCGATTGAAAAAATCAAAACGAAGTCCAAAATTCGTCGACACGCCGTATCCTCCGATGTGGAATCCGGACTCATATGAATTGCCGTCCCAAGTAAAATCCGTCTGGTTAATAATCGGTCCAAATCCTCCCCCTAATCTTCTTAATACGGCGAACTTCAAATCTTTGGTTTTAAAAATAGGAGCTGTATTATTAAGCTGAAAACTGACATAATTCAATCCATTTGTGTTTTCATAATGCAGGTTGGCCGGATTGATGGCCTGTACGCCATCGGCATCTGAATAAACCCCCTCCATGGGATTTCCGGTATCTTCAATGACTCCATTAATAATCAGGTTTTGGTATTGGTCCATTGCATACTTCATATGATCGTAGCCGATCGAAATATCCCATCTGAATTTATAGTACCAGCCAACTCTGAAATTAAATTGTGGAATTGAGATTGTCGCCGGATTGAAATACGTTTTATAGTTTCTTACAGGGCGATCGTGGGCCGCAGCATCTCTCAGCGTAAAATCGTAATCCGGACCGTGAAAAGTAATGTCGCTTAAGGTATAAAGAGCGCGGTTATAACCCCAGCTAATGTACATCGCATTCTTCTGCGTCCCGAACTTTTTCTTGTACGAATACTTCTGCCCCTTCTGTCCAATTCCGTTTAGTGGAATCAGAATCAGCAGAATTAACAATATGTTCAACCTGGATATCATAAAGCCCTCTATATTATAAGTATTTGGGGCAATATTGTTACCTTTTAACTCTCAAAAATACAACATTTAACTGGATGGCCGAACATAATGAATTGGGGATAGAAGGAGAATTAAGAGCAGTAGAATACCTTGAGAAAGCCGGTTATAAGATCCTGGATAGAAATTATACCTTTAATCGATCCGAAATTGATATCATTTGTGAGGAAGAGAATGAGATCGTTGTGGTCGAAGTAAAGACGCGAAAAAGTGAATATTTGGCCGGTCCTGAAGAAACAGTTACGATTGCCAAGCAAAAATCAATCATAAAAGTCGCAAATCAATACGTTCAGGAAAATGAGATTGACCTTGAATGTCGTTTTGACATTATTTCAATTATTTTGAACAAAAATGAGTTCAAATTAGAGCATATGAAGGGTGCTTTTTGGCCGACGCTTTAAATAGTGCCTGGTTGGTTTTAGAAACAGACTGCTCGTCTTTATTAACTGGACCTGGAACTATTTCAAGTATAATAATGGTCTCCGTCTTATAATTCGACCATTTAGGAAAGAAAATAGTGGCTCAAATTCAAAGGAGTACCGCTCTCGGGCATAGTTTTTGTGGTTAGTGGTTTGAATCCAAGCTACATGAATCGCCTAGCCCTCTTAATCTTAATTTTCAGCGCATCTACTTCGAATGCCAAATCACCACGTCTTCTGACAATGGATGAGTTACGTAATTGCGTTTTGATTTACCAAGCTGCAGATGTAAGAGCAGGCTCTTCATTTGAACTCAGCCTGTTTAATCCGGCCGGTTCTGATTCGGCAGATCAACAAGTGAGTTTTGTAAATCTTGACGTTGAGCTCAGCGGCCCGGTTAAAGTTGTGCGCCGAATGAACAAATTAAAATTGAAGGTTCTTCACGAAACAAAAACGAATCCGTTTATAACCATATCACTAAAAATTTCCGGTACTAATGAATTTGTCGTGCATCATAGAATTCCGGTGGTTTTTGATCAGGAATACCGAATTTACTACGGCGCGAAGAGAGGGAAAAACGGAAAATCGGGAAGATTTTATTGGGAGTGTAACCTCATGCATGATCATGAAATTATGTTACATGATTCGGATTACTGTCACATGGATTATCGTATGGATGAAAAGGTTCATGGTCGAAACGGTCGAGACGGTATGCCATTAGAAGTGTATGTTCAAATGGTACCAAATGGAGACAATTCAAAACTACTTGAGGTCGAAGTACGTGATTCCACCGGGAAATCAGATGTTCGATATCTTTCTCCGAATGGAGGCAAAATATGGATTGAAAGTGCAGGGGGATTTGGAGGAAATGGAGATCGCTGTGAACCTGCACATTATCTCAAGTATGATTCAACAGCCGTTTATGAAATTCCGAAGGAAAATTTGCGTTTCGGCCAAGCAGGAAATGGAGGAAATGGAGGAAGGGGGGGCGATATTTCTGTTTATATTACAAAAGAGGCCAAGATGTTCTACGACCAAATTTATTTGGATAATCCTGGAGCTCAGGGTGGTTGGGGATATCTGGACGCCTATCCTGGAGATAATGGATTAAAAGGCGAAATGGGTAAGGTTGAAATCCTTGATTGGAACGGAAAGCGTTAGGAATTTAAGAATGAAGCTCAAATCCATGAACATTCTGAATTTTTTTAGGAGATCGTGTAGTAGCCCTAATTTTGTAACGTCGCTTTTTAAACATCGCCAGTCTTTTCTTTATCATAAATACGGCCGCTACCGGAGCCGTTTCTGAACCCGCACCCGGCAAGTGAATCATCAAGGCATCTCGTTTAATCACCCTTGATCTTTTATCCTCCATTACAATTCGGACATGAACCAAATTATGATGCGTGTTTTTTATCTTAACATAAGAGGCGGGTTTTTCATTGATTTGCTGACCGTTGACAAAGAGGGTGAACTTCTCACCATTCTCCGCGAAAATTTCTAAGTCATTGGCAATTTCTGTATGTGCGATACACGCGAATCCCATTAGCATCGTTATCACAATTGTCAATAGATTTTTCATAATTGTATAGTTTTTACTTTGCATTGAATCAATATTCCAAAAGCGTGCCAGACTTAGTGAGGTAGGATTTCAGAAAGAAATTGCCTAATCGAACCAAATACTCCTTCGCATATGTTCCCTAAGTCAATTCAGGATATCTGGAAGCGGAATACACTGTCTTAAACTTATTAAATTGATGATTTTGGGGCTTCCCACGCCATGGTGTGGGCGGGCTTTCGGCAGTCGCTATCCCGATGGATCGGGATGAGCTCCAACAAATGCCTTAATCCCTAAGCCAAATAGTAATCCCAAAGTTCTAAGTTCTAATTTCATTTGCGCGCTTTGCTCCTTTGCTTCTCTGCGTGAAATTTCATCTCATTTCCATCCATGTTCTTTCTCCCTTTATTATTACTTTTGTGCCTTCCATTTGCATGGGAAAGTGAGTAAAAAATATCCCGAATATCAAGGCTTGAATTTGCCAACTATCGCTGATAAGGTGCTAAAAGACTGGAAGTCAAACCGGATTTTCCAAAAAAGCATTAACTCTCGCGAAGGAAAGGATGCCTTTGTTTTTACTGAAGGCCCTCCCTCGGCAAATGGTCTTCCGGGTATTCATCACGTCATGGCACGAACAATCAAGGATCTTTTTTGTCGCTACAAAACGTTAAAAGGATTTCAGGTAAAACGAAAAGCCGGTTGGGATACGCACGGTCTTCCGGTGGAGTTGAAAGTGGAGAAGGAACTGGGTATTACAAAAGAGGACATCGGAAATAAAATT
>CAZCAD010000220.1:0-3784 GCA_964496525.1 uncultured Flavobacteriales bacterium
CCACACCCCACACCCACACCCACATCCCACATCTGACACTTCCATGACAAACAAGCATTCAATTATAAAGACCTTTGTAGGCTTTTAGCCGCAGGAGATCCGAAGGAGCATCGGTGGCTTTCATTTATAGAATGAACAGATTCAAAATCATAGCATTTACTCACAGCGGAATTGGGCTGGACGGACTGAGCGCTTTCTACTGGGAAAAAGACGGTATTTTGCTAAAAGCGGCGGCTTTGAAAAAAGAATTGCAGCTAACTGAAATCATGTACCTCTCTACTTGTAATCGAATTGAGTTCTTGGTCGCGACTGATAATGATAATGAATTGGACTTGCTGGGTTTTCTAACTGCTTTTAATCCTGATTTTACCGAGGAGGAAATTGAATCCTACAGCACACAAGCCAAAGTATGGACCGGTATTAATGCCGTAAATCATTTGATTGAAGTGGCGTCTTCCCTGGATTCGATGGTTTTGGGCGAAAGAGAGATTATTTCACAAGTGCGGGACGCATTTGATTTTTCATTCAAAAATGGCTTGTGCGGAGATCTTATCCGTATCAACATTAAGCAAACTATTGCCACGGCCAAAAGGATATATACTGAAACTGATATAGCTAAAAAACCGGTGTCGGTGGTTTCTTTGGCCTTTCAGAGTCTAATCGCCAAGATCACGGACAAAAATGCCGGAATAGTTGTCGTCGGTTCCGGTCGGACAAACACCAATTTGATTGATTTTTTACAGGCCTTTGGGTTTAAGAATTTCAGCATTTTTAATCGAACCTTTGAACATGCCGAAAAATTGGCTGCTGAAATCGGTGGTAAGGCTTATTCGCTTAAAGATTTATCTAATTTCAAATCCGGATTTGACATTATGCTCTGTTGCACGGGATCCGGCGACCATATTATTACGGAAGAAATTTATTCCTCGATCTTGAATAAAGACAGGAGTAAGAAATTTATCGTTGATCTCTCTATTCCCGGCGACCTGCATCCGGACTTACCATTAAAATTTGATATTGATCATATTTCTTTGGAGTTTTTAAAGGGTGAATCGGAGGCTAACCTACAAGAGCGAAGAAAAGAATTAATAACTGTTCGTCAGATTATTTATGATTCACTGGAAGAATTTAAGCATCTCTTCAGACTCCGTCAAATGGAAATTAAGATGCGTTCTATTCCGGAGAGAGTCAGGGAGATCAGGGAAAAAGCAACGAAAGAGGTCTTTTCCAGAGAATTGGAAGAACTGGACGATCAATCTCGGGAAACCCTTGAGAAAATCCTGAATTACATGGAGAAGAAATATGTGAGCGTTCCGATGATAATGGCCAAACAGTTTGCGGAAGAGGAGGGCGAATCATGACAATCAGAATTGGATCGAGAGGGAGTGATCTTGCTTTATGGCAGGCAAATTTCGTTAAAGATCAGCTCGTAAATCTGGGTCATGAGATAGAAATTGAAATAATCGAAACAAAGGGAGACAAGGTACAAGACCTGAGCTTTGATAAGATTGAGGGCAAGGGATTTTTTACGAAGGAGATTGAAGATGCCCTATTAGCCGAGGAAGTAGATGTAGCCGTTCACAGCTATAAAGATATGGAAACTAAATCACCGGATGGTTTATGTATCGGAGCTGTTTCTTATCGTGAAAATCCGACAGACTGTTTAATCGTTCGCAAGAATTCTTATTCGGTGGACTCTTCACTTCATTTGAAAGAAGGAGGAATCATCGGTACCTCATCGGCGCGACGTCAGAGTTTAATTCGGCGCTTGAACCCCGCTCTCGAAATTCGTGAGTTAAGAGGAAATGTTCCGACACGCATTCAGAAATTGAGAGATGGTCAGTATGACGCGATTGTTTTAGCCTCTGCAGGAATCCAACGCCTGAATTTAGAACTATCCGAATTCGAATTAATTGAATTGAGCGTAGAGGAATTTGTGCCCGCTCCTGCTCAGGGGGTTTTGGGAATTCAAATTAAAAACGACAATCCGGAACTTCAATTTATACTCGCGGAGCTGCATGAGCAAAAGGTCGCCAATTGCATTGATGTAGAACGCGAAATCTTAAGACAAATGGACGGAGGCTGTCAACTTCCGCTGGGTGTCCACTGTTATTTGAAAGACAATCAATATCATGTTTACACCAGCTTTGCCACATCGAAAGAAGATGTTGCGGCGGTTGATTTTTTTCAGGCCGGGCAAACTGAGGGATTGGCGAGCAGAATTTCCACAGCTTTAAAGAATAGAGATGATAACAACTGAATTCGCATGGCGGATAAAAAACGCATATTGATTAGTCGTAACGTATTGCAAGAATCGATTCTTGCCCGATTTTGTGCAGATAAGGGAATAGAACTAATCGGAGAGTCTTTCATCCGAACCGATGTAATTCCGGATATTCAGTTTCCAAAGACAGATTGGATATTCTTTTCTTCTCCTCGGGCAGTCTTGTTGTTTTTCGAATATTATTCAGTAGAAGATCAAAAGATTGCTGTTTTGGGAGAAGGAACTGCAGATGCGCTGTCAAAATATGGTCGGCAGGCCCAATTTGTCGGAGAGACGAACATGGAACCTTCAACTATTGGCAAAACATTCGCAGCAAAAATTGCACAAAAAGAAAAGGTGCTTTTTCCGATTAGCCAAATATCCAGACGCTCGGTATCTTCGCAGCTTCAAAATGAGAATAAGGCTGAAGTTGTTTTTTACGAAACGCATTTGGATGAGAAAGAAATCGATTCAAACTTTGACTGCATCATCTTTACAAGTCCTTCAAATGTTGACGGATTTTTGGCTGAAAATGTAGTCCTGACTTCAACTACTTTACTTTGCCTTGGTGAGCTTACAAAACAGCATTTAGAGGAGAGGCAAGTATCCGTTCCTATTTTTAACGTTGGTACTTCCGAACAAAATTGGGTAACTAAAATAAAGGAACTTATTCATCCTCCCGATTCGAATCTGTGAACTCTGCGCTCTTTTCTCCCACGGCATCTTCCCCCACCTTAGTAAAGTTTTCAAAATAAGTTCACCAAATTTGATGCAGTTATTTTTTCTTTATCAAGGCAAAATTTTGAGACATAGCCATAGCTATGGCGATAAATTTTAACCTGCCTACCGGCAAAGGCAGGCGCTGAAAAAGGAATACAGAACAAATTCAAATGGGGAAGTTATTTTGAAAACTTTACTTAGCCGGTTTCTTAAAGAAAGTACGATAGCGTACAATAATGAGGCCCACGCCTGTCGAAATTGAAGCGTCCGCCACATTCCAAATCGCGGCAAAGACCTCTTCACCCGCTAAGCCAAATGGCATCCAGGATGGCCATATCATGGTAAATTGGCACATATCTACCACGCTACCCAATAAGAAGCCGGTCTTGCGAATTACAGGTTCTCCTGATTCAGGATCAATCAACCAATTACCCATAGAATCCCTCTGCCAGTTCCAGGCGATGTCACCATTCACCTCAAAAATATAGTCGTAAAACATCCCATCAATGAGGTTGCCTGTGGCACCTGCAAAAATTAATCCCATTGCGACAATTAGACCTTTATGAACATTTGGATCGCGCAGTAATTTTAGAATGTACCAACCTATAGCAATGATTGCTCCAAGTCGAAATAATGAAAGAATATATTTTGCTGCTACGCCCTCTCCCAGCGTTGTTCCAAAGGCCATACCCCTGTTTTCAATATAATAAAGCTGAAAAAATCCATCAATGATTCCGACGGATTCATGTGGCCCCATTTTCATTTTAACCAAAACCTTAACGATTTGATCAAGAATTAAAA
>CAZCAD010000220.1:3814-5984 GCA_964496525.1 uncultured Flavobacteriales bacterium
AACTACTTTCTTAGCCAAAATCCAATCTTAGCCCTCGGCTTTTTTTGCCTCAATGCTCAAAGTAGCGTGAGGAACCAATTTCAATCGCTGTTTCTGAATGAGTTTACCTGTTGCCCGACAAATGCCATACGTTTTATTCTGAATTCGATTCAAGGCATTCTGAAGATTAATAATAAATTTTTCCTGGCGAACTGCAAGTTGGGCCATCTCTTCTCTCGACATTGTTTCAGATCCGTCTTCCATCATATTGAAAGATCGACCCGTATCATCTGTCCCATGATCATCGCTATGATCAAGCTGTCCTCTTAAAAGACTCAAATCTTCTTTTGCCTCAACCAATTTCGATTCGATGATCGCTTTGAATTCTTTTAAATCTTTGTCGGAATATCTTACAACTTCTGCCATGACATCAGGTTTTTGATCCAATCACACAAATATAACCTAATAATCTTTAGATTTTACCAAATTTGAACTTTTGTGAGAAAAAGTTTCAAGAGCCCAAATCCCTTGCTGTCAGTGAACTGCGGCGAGTTTTTAAGAATCGTATATCTTTGTCCCTATGGAGTCCTTAGCAAGAGAAAAAATGTTAATCGCAGCCTTATTAAATCGTTACGCCTGTAAACGCTTTGATCCTGATCGCAAATTGAACGAGGAGCAAATTAGTACGCTGATTGAATCTGTGCGATTAACGGCCACATCTTACGGGCTTCAGCTTATGAAAGTTGTGGTAATCGAAGATTCTGAAATCCGCCGGTTATTGAAAAGCAGTTCGTATGATCAGCCGCAAATTGTGGATGCTTCTCATCTATTTGTACTATGCAGGGAAAGCGAACTGGATGAGGATCATTTTGAAAATTACGTTTCAAATATTTCGGGTACCCGAAATATTCCCAGGGGAAAGTTGGATGAAGCGAAGGAGAATATGATGAATTCCATATTGTCTAAAAGTCGGGGAGATCAGGAGATTTGGATGGAAAAGCAGGTTTACATCGCCTTGGGAAATCTATTGGCTGCTTGTGCTATTCTTGGGATTGACGCATGCCCAATGGAAGGATTTATTCCGGCTGAATATGATGAAATTCTCCATCTAAAGTCCAAAAATTTAGCCTCTGTCTTGACAGTTCCTGTGGGATATCGATCTGATGATGATGCAAGCGCAGAACAGAAAAAAGTTCGTCGTTCAACTCAAGATTTCCTGATCAAGCTCTAAAGAACAACTAACTTTCTGCAAATAGATTCGTTAGAAGTTGTTAAGATTAGTAAATAAATGCCTTCCGTCAAGCCATCAACACTCATACTGTTGGTGTTTAGCTGTTGTGAGCTAATTAATTGTCCTGTTTCAGTATAAATTTCAATCTGTTTACTTCCTTCAGGAAGATTTGCAATTTGTATGTCTCCATTTGAAGGATTCGGGTAAACCGTAAAGGAACCGGAATTGCTTTGAATGATTTTTTTTAACTAAACTTACATGATCTTTTTGGGTGGATCGCATAGTCCGAAATAACTGGCACCCATAGACCGAAATACCCATTCGTAGCCGAAATTGCAAGAGTATGCGTATTTTGTATTGAAAAACTTGTTTTTTCAAGGAACAACAGGGTAAATGCATTTGAAATTTTCCACATTGAAAAACAACGATTTACATTTTGCGAATTTTTCCTTTTTGAGAAATAGAGAAATTAAATAGGCTGACACTAGATAGAACTGTTTTTAAATGCTTTTTCCCTGAAACTACGACTTGTCTCTAGGTATAACGTCTAAATCAGAACATCATGAAAATATACCTCATTTTAATTCTTTGTCTTTCGACTCTATTATGCCATGGCCAGAACCATCCCTGTTATGGCGAAAACGGATTACCTCTTAATGATCCAGAATCTAGCCAGACTGATTATTCTCCAAAAGAATTTGGGAAAACAGTTGAGGTCGAGATAAATATTTTGGAAATTAAAATTGGTTCAGAGATTGTTAGGCCTGGCTTCAGTTCCATTGTGAATGTCGAATCTGAAACTTCGATACTTAAAGTAACTGACACGCTCGGAATGAAACTGGTAATAGCCAGAGCAGTTGAGGACGGCAGAAATAAGTACTTCTATAAGCTGAAATTTTTTAAGCTTGATCAGGTAACCGAATGCTGGAAGTCTATTTTCATTTTCACCACGTTTTTCGA
>CAZCAD010000221.1:0-5975 GCA_964496525.1 uncultured Flavobacteriales bacterium
GGTGTTCAGTTGGTCTTGAGCCTGCGTAAAATCTGGAATTTGATCAAGTATGTATTGTGTGTCCACATAGGCATATCGCTGTCCGATCGCCCAATTTGACAAAGCAAATAACAAAAGGAACGAAAAAAGTAGCTTTTTCATGGCATCTAAGGCAGCGTAACACCTAATTTCGGTGCGAATTTAACATTAAAATATTGAACTATTGTTTGTTTCATTGATAAACTAAAAGGTGGGAGAAATCGTATCTCTGAGTCCGTTTTTTATAAATCTCCAATATTCATACCAATAATTGGGAAGAAACCAAATGTATAGCCCTTTGGATTTGCTCCGGGATTGGCGTCCGGATCAGTCATACCAGTAGCACCGGGGTCAAGAGGATCAAATCCCCAAGCGAAGTCAACACCCAGCATTCCGAACATTGGCAGGAAGACTCTGGCACCAAATCCGGCGGCTCGTTTTACATTGAACGGATCAAAATTAGAAAAGCCGTTATAGGTGTTTCCTGCTTCAGCAAATGCTAATCCATAGATTGTTGCCGAAGGGTTTAATGATATTGGGTATCTCAACTCTAAGGAGTACTTGGCAATTACTGTTCCGCCGGTTTCAGGTGAAATTGGTGTGTTTCCTGCATATCCCCTGAGAGCAATGATCTCTCTGCCATCAAACTGCCATGTTCCGTTCAAACCACTTCCGCCCAGATAAAATCGCTCAAAGGGCGAATTTCCTTTGGCAGAGTTGTACGCGCCCAGGAATCCAAATCCAAATTTTGGATATAGCACCAGTTTCTGATTTCTACTGACCGGTACAAACCATTCACCGGTGAATTTAATTTTGTAATACTCGGCGTACTTGTAACGTTCCTGATCTGTCAGATCGGCATAGTCTGAATCAGAATAATTATCAAAGGCTGAATACGGAAGTGTGGCTTTTGCTGTCAAAGTAAATTTAGATCCACTCTTGGGATAAATTGGTTGATCGACCGAATTTCTTGTTAAAACACCCTTTAGCGAGATGTTATTTGAATAACCATTAGCGAAGATGAAGAAGGTTGATTGACGCAGGTCGTAATACTGGTAATTGAATTCTCCATAAATCTGGAAGAAATCATCCGGCCACTTCAAACGAGACCCTAATCCAACACCGACTGAGGTAATCGAAGTTTGACTGTACGACGGATCACTTTTCTCCAAACTGTTTGTTAACAAGGAAAAGCTGCTGAATACTGTGAAGGAGGTTGGTTTTTTTCCACCTAACCAAGGCTCTGTGAACGATAAATTATACGATTGATAACCACGTCCGAACGTTTGACCTCTCAAACTCAATCGCTGACCATCACCCGATGGCAATGGTTGCCATGCGCCTTTCTTAAAGAAGTTCTTGGTTGAGAAATTAGTGAATGAAAGTCCTAAAGTTCCAATCAATCGTCCGTTTCCAAATCCCCCTGAAAGTTCAATTTGATCTGAAGACTTTTCAACTACCGTGTAAATGATATCTACGGTTCCGTCGACAGGATTTGGCAGTGGTTGAACTCCAAATTGTTCAGGATCAAAATACCCTAAGTTCGCCAATTCTCTTTGAGTTCGAATTATATCGTTACGGTTGAACAGATCACCGGGTTTTGTTCTGATTTCTCTGAGAATCACATGATCATTTGTCTTGGTATTTCCTTGGATAATAATATCGCCGACAATGGCCTCTTTCCCCTCACTTATTCGCATTTCATAAGAGATGTGATTGTGGTCGTCTATACTAATTTCAACAGGATTAATTTGGAAAAACAAATGTCCCTTGTCCATATAAAGTGAGGTGACATCCCTGCCTGACTGACTCATATACAAGCGCTCTTCAAGAAGAGATTTATCATAGACGTCACCTTTCTTAATTCCCATCAGGGTGTCAAGCTGGCCGGTTCGATATTTGCTGTTTCCAACCCATGTGATATCACCAAAATAGTATCGCTCTCCTTGTTCGATATAAACATCAATTCCAATGTTTTTCTCATCAATATCATAAACAGAGTCTCTAAGAATGATCGCATCTCTCAGGCCAAATGAATTGTACTTGTCAATTACGGCCAGCTTGTCTCTGTCAAATGCAGTCTGGTTGAATTTTGATCGGCTGAAAATTCTCGCAATACTTCTTTGCTTCGTGTCCTTCATTGCCCTCCGTAAACCACCATCTGAAGTCGACATTTTGGTTTTGATCTGTTTAAATTTGCTGCTTCCTTTTTCAAATTCCGTAATCTCATTTCCGATAAAATTGATTTGCTTGATTTTAATCTTTTGCCCTTTTTTAACCTTGATATTGAACAGTCTGGAATTAAATTGAGATGTGTCAGACTCTTGCGTGATATCAACTGTACACCTTAAAAATCCTTTTTCACGATAAAATCCCCGAACGGTATTTTCTGTGTTCATTTCCAATGATTCGGTAATGGTTTTCCCTGAATACAAATTGACGATTTCGCGAATTTTATCCGCTTCACCTTTTGAAACGTCACCACTAAACTTAAATTTGGAAAGCTTCGCTCTGCCTTCTAATTTGATGTAGAGGAATATATCGCCATTTGGTTTTGGCGAACCGTCAATCCCTACCTCGACATTGGAGAAGAGGTCTTGTTCCCACAATTTGGTAATAGCTGAGGTTATATCCTGACCGGGAACGGAAATTTCTTTACCCGGAGTCAAACCGGAGATTAAGCGTATTGCATCGTGATCGTAGTACGGCACCCCGTCAATTCGGCATCCCGCGATCGTATATTTTTTCGGATTCAAGAATGAATTATCTCCTCCAATTACCCCACCGTTGTAGTCCTGACTAAGTCCTTGAACAGAACAAAGACTAAGAAATGTGACTACAATAACTTTTAAAATTTTCATAAAATACCATTCAGTTGTTCACTTACTTTTCCAAATCGTCTTTCTCTGTTCTGGTATTCATAGACGGCTTGATAGAAATCTTCTTTCTTAAAATCAGGCCAAAAAACCGGTGTAAAATGCAACTCACTATAGGCAATTTGCCATAGTAAAAAGTTGGAGATGCGAATTTCTCCGCTGGTACGAATCATCAGTTCCGGGTCTGGTATTCCCGCGGTGAATAGATGGTCACTTACCATTTCATCTGAGATATCGTTTAATTCAATCTCTCCGTTTTTATATTTCTCGGCAATGGTTTTTATCGCCGATTTAATTTCATATTTCGAACTATAGTTGAGCGCCAAGACCAAGGTCGTTCCCTTGTTTTTCTTTGTTCGCTCCATTGCATTTTTCAGTTCTTGCCTGCAATTTTCAGGAAGCTCATGAGTATTTCCGATTGTCATCAAGCGAACCTTATTCTTATTCAGTGACTCAATTTCACTGGCAATGGTTGTTACCAATAAATCCATGAGTCCATCAACCTCTTCTTTTGGACGATTCCAGTTTTCGGTAGAGAAAGCGTAAAGAGTGAGGTACTTTACCTTGATTTCAGATGCAGCAGTGAGTGCTTCACGAACTGATTCAACACCGGTATGGTGACCAAAAAGGCGCATTTCGCCCTTTTCTTTAGCCCAACGACCGTTTCCGTCCATAATAATGGCAACGTGAGCGGGAATGTTATCCTTATTTATTTGATCTTTGATACTCATAATCAAGAACATCACAAATTTGCATGATTTTTTCCAAATCGCAATGAATTGTTAACGGCTTATTGTTCTTTAAATTGTTTTATTAACAAAGGTTAACAGGGAGTTCAGAAGGTATTGATCCGATTGAAAATTTAAAATCCGCCGCCATGTTCGTAGTTTCCCCGACCGAGGTAAGTTTTGAAGCGAAATCCTATATATGGACTTACTCTGACCTCAGTCCCTTTGGCCCATTGAACGAAGGGAGTTATCAAAGGTTGAAAGACGAAATTGTTTTTAAGAAGAATCGCCATCGAAAAAGTAATATTAATTGAATGCTGTTTTAAGGACTCTTTGAAAGATAAGGGTTTAAGTATTTAACAAGAAGTGTGGAAGTTATTGGTTATTTTATTGGTTATTGGTTATCTGTTATTAGTTGATTTTTCAAAACTCAAAATATGCTCAACTAATAACTAGTAACAAATAACTACTCAGCCAGAACAATAACCTTATTCTCTTTTATTTCAATGACACCACCCTTGATCTCAAAGGAGAATTCAGCATCATCCTTGTGTTCTTTATTTAAGCGACCTTCAAAATCGCCTATGATATCCGGTTTATTTTCCCCTATAGTTTGTTCAACTTTGACAATGCCTTCTTTCAATGCTGAAATCATAGGAGCGTGATTATTTAAAACGCCGAATGAGCCATCTAATCCCGGAAGAACGATCGTGTTCACGGTTCCTTTGAAAAGTGTTTCATCCGGTGTCAGTACTTCTAAGTGCATTCTTTCATTCTTAATGTTCGGCCAACATTTTTTCCCCGGCTTCAATTACACTGTCCATATTACCTTTCAGGTTAAATGCAGCCTCAGGGTATTTATCAACCTCACCATCCATAATCATGTTAAATCCTTTGATGGTCTCTTTAATATCAACCAAGACTCCTGTTAGACCGGTAAACGCTTCGGCTACATGGAATGGTTGTGAAAGGAACCGTTGTACTCTTCTTGCTCGGTGCACGATTAATTTATCTTCTTCGGAAAGTTCATCCATTCCGAGAATTGCAATAATATCCTGAAGTTCTTTGTATCGTTGTAATGTCAGCTTTACACGTTGTGCACAATCGTAATGTTCATCTCCAACGATCTCTGCAGTCAAAATTCTTGACGTTGAATCCAGCGGATCCACTGCCGGATAAATTCCTAACTCAGCAATTTTTCTTGATAGTACTGTTGTTGCATCCAAGTGTGCAAATGTGGTAGCCGGAGCGGGGTCAGTCAAGTCATCGGCTGGTACGTAAACCGCCTGAACCGAAGTAATTGAGCCATTTTTTGTTGAAGTAATTCTTTCCTGCATCGCGCCCATTTCCGTTGCCAATGTGGGTTGATATCCAACCGCAGATGGCATCCGTCCCAACAGCGCAGAAACCTCAGAACCTGCTTGTGTAAACCTAAATATATTATCAACAAAGAAAAGAATATCGTTTCCGCTACCATCCCCTTCACCATCTCTATAATATTCTGCTAAGGTCAAACCCGACAGCGCGACACGAGCCCTTGCCCCCGGAGGTTCGTTCATTTGACCGAAGACAAAAGTCGCCTTTGACTCCTTTAATTTCTCCGTATCAATTTTGGATAAATCCCATCCTCCGGCTTCCATGTCCTTCATGAATTCTTCTCCGTAATTAATAATTCCCGACTCCAGCATTTCCCTCAAAAGGTCATTTCCTTCTCGGGTTCTCTCACCCACTCCGGCAAATACTGATAGTCCGGAATATGCCTTAGCTATATTGTTAATCAGTTCTTGAATCAATACTGTTTTTCCAACACCGGCTCCACCGAACAATCCAATTTTACCTCCTTTAGCGTAGGGCTCAATCAGGTCAATTACTTTAATTCCGGTGAAAAGTACTTCTGCTGCAGTCGTAAGATCTTCAAACTTTGGTGCATCACGGTGAATTGATAAACCATTCGTTTTGTCGATGTTGCCTATTCCATCAATCGCATCTCCAATCACATTAAACAGTCTTCCTTTAATTGCTTCGCCTTTCGGCATTAGAATTGGGCTTCCGGTAGAAACAACTTCCATTCCACGTGTAAAACCATCCGAGGAGTCCATGGCTATTGTACGAATAGAATCATCGCCGATATGTGATTGAACTTCGAGTACAACGACTGATCCATCCTCTTTTTTTACCTCAAGCGCATCCAGAATTTTTGGCAGCCCGACATTTTTGTCAAACGATACGTCAATTACGGGTCCTATTACTTGTGAAATCTTACCTTTTACTTCAGACATTCTATTCTTTTTAGGTCAATCGGATAAAACCTGCTTTAGCCGTTATACTCAACACACATAGCTTTTTGGTTTTT
>CAZCAD010000222.1:0-219 GCA_964496525.1 uncultured Flavobacteriales bacterium
GATTAGAGAATCTGAAGGCCAGATTAGCCCTGATTTATCCGGAAAATCATGAACTTAGCTTAAGTGAAGAAGATGGCTTTCATATTGCTAAGTTGAAAATAAGATGCTTGAATTAAAGACTGTAATCGTTGATGATGAGCCCCTGGCGGTGGATATTATGAAACGCCTGTTGAGCTCAATCCCTGAATTTAGTTTATCCGGATCTTTTATAAATCCGCT
>CAZCAD010000222.1:269-1227 GCA_964496525.1 uncultured Flavobacteriales bacterium
TGCCTGAAATATCCGGTTTGAATTTTTCAGAACTGATTACCGATAAGGATGTCATGATCGTTTTTGTCACGGCCTATGATGAGTATGCGCTGGAAGGATTTGAATTAAACGCCCTTGATTACTTATTGAAACCTGTTTCCATCGAACGGCTATTAAAGACGACGGTCAAGCTAATCGAAAGAAAAAAGCGGATAGATAATTTGACAGAAACGGATTCTGAAGACGACTTTTTATTTGTTCGATCAGATAGCCAAACAATTAAGGTTCAGCTGAATGAAGTGCTGTTTTTTGAAAGTTTGAAAGATTATGTGAGTATCAGATTGCGCGATGGATCACGAGTGGTTTCTCGAGAGAGCTTAAAATTTATCAGCGAGGTATTGCATGACAAGAAGTTTATCCGGATCCACAAATCGTATATCGTGAATTTTAACCTCATTGACAAAATAGAAGGAAATATTGTTTCATTGGGAAAGCACGATCTATCCATCGGAAGAAGCCACAAAGAAAATCTGCTCGCTCTCGTCAATCAGAAAATCATCGGAAATCGTAATAAAAAGAAGGATTGATACCCCCTCGGTCCTCCAATTCTAATTTATTCGAGTTAAGAAGTGTGAGGCAGAATGTCATTCGTCTCCAGTCCTGTACACAAGGTCGCCATTACACTTACGCTGGTAGCTTTTCACAGATTTAATCCGCGGCATTCGCGTCTTAGAGCTGAAAGAATCAAGATTAATAAAAACTAAAAAATGAATTATATGAAATCTTTTATACGCTATTTTCTTTGTCCCTCGAAGTATTTGTACATGGTAGGATCACTGCTCGCCGGGTTTTCGATATCAGCAGGTAGTCAAACGCTTTATACACAGGAAGGAAGCTGGGGAGGTGGTGGATTTGTCAGTAACCAGTTTAACGGACCTTCTGCTGATACGGCAGTTGTATGTGCGGACGACTATACGAT
>CAZCAD010000222.1:1245-5973 GCA_964496525.1 uncultured Flavobacteriales bacterium
GTGGAAACTGGGAGGTCAACCAAATAATCGTTTATGGATTCAGAAATAGCGATCCGGGTGCTACCACAATGGTCACAATAACGTGCAAGCTCTACGCCGATGCCGGTGGAGTACCGGCTACCGTTCCATTTTATTCAGGGGATCACGCAGTTAGTGTGTCAGCACCGGTTGGGAATACCAAAATTACCATAGATATTCCAACGCAGTTTTTAAGTGAAGGAAAGTATTGGGTCTCTACTTACGGTTATGCTCAGGGTGATTCGAAGTGGTCGTGGTCAGAGCTTCCTCCTTCTACGCCGGTATACGGGAGTCAACCGGTAGTGCTCGATGTGGATGATTATTTAGGCTTCGGCGCGACCAGCTGGACTTACGTTGGCCCCTTTAATCTCATTTTTTCAATCGGAGGAACAGGTACACAGACTTCAATCGCCGAAAATGAACAAATTGAGATTGAGATTTATCCAAATCCGACTGCTGAAATTCTCACGGTCAAAACAGTGGCAGGTGAATTATCTCAACTAACGATTTATGACGAAATGGGTCGATTAGTTATTAGTCATATTAACCCTTCAAACACTATAGATGTTTCAGAGCTTAGCAATGGAAACTACATTATCATAGTAACTACTGAGGATGGACTGGCGCAAAAAAAGTTCATTAAACAGTAAACAATCCTCTAAAAGATAAAAGCCCTGGTCTGCCAAAGGCGGATTTGGGGTTTTTTGGCATGATTCCAAATGCTCAACCGATGCGTTTACTCAGAACGGAGTGGCAGTCAAAGCTAGCGATCGGCCCTCAGCTTTCAACTTGGCATCGCCAAGAAAAGCTGTAAGCTGATAGCTGAATATCGAAAGCCCAATTCAATCGAAAATCTTTGGCCCAAGTCTTGATGATACGCCAGTTATGGATTTATTCCCTATCTTAAACTCCTGATCGCTGCTCAATGAAAAAAAATCGATTAACAGCCTGCCTACTACTCCTTCTGCCTTTGGTCAACTATGCCCAAACGCTGAGCAAAGAATCCATCGAATCCATCAAATCTTCGACGGTTTATCTTCAAGTTGAGTTTGCCTCAGAATTAATGGAGATTTCATCAACCATCTCCGGCACAGGCTTCTTCATTAGCGACAAAGGTCACATCGCCACCAATTACCATGTCATTCAACCCTTAATCACTTACTATTCGATAGGATATCCGATTGAGACCGTCACGATCAGGGCGATTTTGAATAGCGGGAAGAAGGACTATGATTCTCGAGAATGTAAAATTCTGGCAGTGGATAAGCTGAATGATTTGGCGATTCTGCAGATTTTGGATACGATTACGACTTTTCCCTTGACATTGCATTCTGAAGATGACCAGGTGGAGACCTCACCGATTTGGGTCTTTGGTTTTCCTTTTGGTGAATCCTTTGCGGTGATTCAGCGGGGCCCGGAGATTACTATTACAAAAGGAGGGATAACTGCCCTGCGACACAATGATCAGGACGAGCTCAATACTATTCAGGTAGATGCCGTGGTTAATCCCGGAAACTCAGGTGGGCCTTGCATCAACGAAAAAGGAGAGGTGGTTGGGATCATAAACATGAGTGGTGGCGAAACCAAGCACAATTTTGGAATCCCGACCCATTTTTTGGAAAGCCTGATTGAAAGCGTTGATTTGACATCAGAACCTTCAGCTAAAGCGAAATTGACGGTTAATTGCAATGAGGCAGATGCAAAAGTTTTCGTTGGTACGGATAGCAAACCGATGGCTTCCGGAGCGGGAATTTATTTGGTGCAGGGTTGGTATCCTGTCTACGTCATTAAGGATGGTTATGGTCAATGGATGCAGGAAGTGCCGCTCAGTCGCGACACTGTTTTGACCGTTGAATTAAGTCTTATTGAAAGCACGACTTTGATTGGCAGTGATCATAGCTCCAAAAAATTTGATTTGAAATTTGAGAAGATTTCAGCCGATGGCGAAAGTCTGATGGCTGAGAACTTTGATGATGAAAAAGACTTTCATTCCTGGGAACAAAATACGGGCGGAATAGGGGAGCACACTTGGTTTATTG
Source organism: uncultured Flavobacteriales bacterium (assembly GCA_964496525.1). GTDB lineage: Bacteria > Bacteroidota > Bacteroidia > Flavobacteriales_D > Crocinitomicaceae > JAKSBJ01. The sequence continues at coordinate 3,303 of CAZCAD010000222.1, forward strand.
AAGATGATCAATTGCGTCAATTTGAAAAAGATGGCGTTTTGCATTCCATTTACCTCGGTGATCCCGGCTGGACCGATTATTTGGTCAAAACAAAAATGAAGATCGAAGGAGACAAGGGTGATCCAAGGGCAGGCTTGATTTTCAGAGAGTCCGATGATGGTTTTTATCTATTTCGAATTTATCAGGAATCAAATAAGGCCCAGCTTGCGTATCATAGCAAACATCCATTTGGATGGACAGTTCTGATGGAAGCCGAACTGGATGATATTACGGATCAGTGGTACGATTTGGCCGTGGCAGTTTCAGGAAATAAATTGGCCTGCTATTTAAATGAAGAATGTGTTTTTTATACGGTCGCTGATCATTCTTCAGCCGGTAGGGTTGGATTTTATTCAGTGGAGAGTCAGCCGAGCTTTGATGATGTAAAAGTGATTCAGATTGGAGCCATTGGAGATGAAAATGCCACCGGCACCAACGATGGTGTTTTGTCTTATTGGTTTACTGAGCATTTCAATTTTGATTCAAAGAACTGGTATCAATATCAGGATATACCGGCAAATCCACGACCTTGGCTGGCCGGCGATGCGGGATGTTCATTACTTCATGAAGATGAACATGTTTACTTCAATGAATTCAGACGATTTAAGTTGGAGAATTTTGAAATCAGCACGGTCTTGACATTAGGTGAGGGCGGCGAAAAGGCGGTCTTCGATTTTTATTTTGGAAAAAGTGATAATCAGGAATTTATTCTACGGTTTAATAAGAACGCCGCTTCAGTCTCTCTCATTCAAAAAACCCGTGTCGAGGAAAAGGTATTGGAAAAGGAGAAGATCTCCATCTCTTTTTTTGGTGACATCCATCGGTTAGATGTCACACTGGTCAATGGAAGACTTGTCTGCTCAGCAGATAACCTTGAGCTGATTAAATACTCCGGTAAATCGCTGACGAACTACCAGGGGTTATTTGGATTCAGCGCAAAGAATGTGAGGATGGCCTTGCATCAGCTGCATGGTCTTTCCGTTAAAGAAGAGTAAGTTTTGACATTGTTACATCAGAACCCGAAAGCAGATATGGAAGCTGGAATCGAGTATCCGGTATCTAGCATCCAAACTACGTAATATCCCCCTGCCCCGGAGCGTACTCCTGCTCCAAAAAGGCACCAATTTCAGTTTCCAAGGCTTTCATTTTTTTGTGAAAAGCGGCGAAATAAATGATGATTGGAATTAAAACTCCCAATAAAATGATACAAAGAACAAAGAGCAATGTTCCACCTATTGTCGGGAAATTTCCGGCGACTTGAATCCTCTTTTTTCGAATAACAATATTGGCTCCAATTGAACTTGTCTTAGCCGCAACCAAAAATTGTTTTCCTCTCATTTTAAAGGTATAATCGGGAAACTGTGCTTGCAGTTTTTCTGTCATTTCGGGATAGGCAACGGAGCCCGGCGTAATATCAAATTTCATAATTAAGATTGTTTGTTGGGATGAATATAGTTATTCCTGTCTATAGTGGAGAAGATGAAGTGATCAAGCAATTTGTGAAATCGTAGACAGCAGTTATTAAATCAAAAAAAGCCCGGTTCCTGAGCCTGTCGAAGGACGAGGCTTTTTTTGTTCTTATTCAACAATTAATTTGCCGCTGGCGACAAATGCTTCCGAACTTTCCAGTTCAAAGAAGTACAATCCACCTGGTAAACCGTTTCTTTCCACGACTACCTTACTTCCTGAAATTTCAGGATATGTATTTATAAGTCGACCCTGGACGTCATAAATTGATAGTTGGTGAATCTCCTTATTTGGATTATCAAATTCTAAGATAGTTTGTTCGCTAAATGGGTTCGGATAGAAGTTAACCGATTGCAAATTCTCCGTATCCTCCGAAATTCCTGACGGACTCTCCATTCGCCAGAGCTGTGCCCCTGTCGTGATATTTTCTCCTCCATAAAATACATACGGACCGTATTCAATTGTCACAGGAAAACCATCCTTATTGTCAGTGTTGCCAAAACCCGGCGTATTGGATTGAACGAAATTTACCCCATCGTCAGATCGCCAGACAACATTCCCACTTCCTGTAAGAGATAAGCCTGTCACCCAAAGATAACCCCCTTTCACTCGAACATTGTGTAATTCCCGAATAGGAGGGCCGAAGCCGAAAGCATTGCCTGTGGCCTGAATCCAGTTTCCACCATCAGCGCTCTTCCATAGCTGACCGCCTGTGGTCAAATTCCAGGTAGTAACAAATAATTCACTGTTAAACTCGACCATCGATGCAACATTTTGATTTCCCAAATCACCAAATCCATCACCAACGCCCGGGTTTTTCGTCCAGCTTGATCCATTAGCGGATTGATACATCTGTGCTGTTCCGTCGGTCCCTATTCTCAAAGTATCATTCCATTCGTATACGTAGCTGATTAGCGTTATCGTTGGATCGACTATCGCAAAATCTAATACCATTTCCCAATTTGCGGGATCGGTATTCGTATAGTGACACCTCCACAACTGAGCGCCATCCCAATTCCTCGTTCCTGCATATAAAGAGTCCTTGAAGACTACCAGACCCGGAGAGATCATGAAGTTGGTGGTCAGACCAAAACCATCAGTATTGATTTGACCGGATTAGCCTTTTACTTCCCTAACGGTTATTATATCTTGGATTCGGCCATTT
>CAZCAD010000223.1:0-5959 GCA_964496525.1 uncultured Flavobacteriales bacterium
AGCTTCCAGCGTCCAACACCCAACACCCAACACCCAACACCCAACACGCCCCTTCCTCAATTAACCCCGCATTAACAAAACCAATTCACCTAATTGTTTACTTTTATCCCCTTGCTCAGCTTAGCATATCTAAATGATACGCATATCGTTTAAAAATCCATATCTGGTTTTGGTCTTCGCAATCGTCGTGGCACTGCTTTCAGCTGTACTCACGCCTCGAATGCCGGTCGATATTCTGCCTGAATTTAAAAAGTCAGCGATGCAAATTCTGACGCTTTATCCGGGTATGCCGACGGAGGTGGTAGAGAAGGATATTACAAGCCGTATGGAACGATGGACTGGTCAATCTCCGGGTATTGAAAAACAGCTGTCGAAGAGCATAATGGGTGTAAGCATTGTGACCAATTTTTATGGTGAAGATGTGGATCCGGCTGAGGCGATGGCGAACACCTCGGCTTATGCAATGAGTGACATGTATTATCAACCACCGGGAACCTTGCCACCAATGGTTCAACCCTTTGATCCTACGGCAAGCCGACCGCTGATGCTGTTAACGGTGAGCAGTAAAGAAAAATCGGGCAAGGAACTCTATGACATTGCTTATTATAATCTCCGTCAGATGTTAAGCGGAGTGAAAGGTATTGTAGCTCCGGCAGCTTATGGCGGAACAAAACGTCGAATACATATCTACGTCGATCCGCTGAAAATGGAGGCCCTCAGCATCTCTCAAACAGAAGTTAACAAAGCCATTCAGGATAATACGACCATGATTCCTTCGGGCATTGCTGAAATTGGTGCAATCAACTATGGAATTGATGCGAAAGGAATGATTACGGACGTTGAAGAGTTCAACGATATTGTTGTAACCTACAGAAACGGAAAGCCAATTTACATTCGTGATATCGGGGAAGCCAAAGATGCAAGTGTAATTCAAACCAACATCGCCAGGGTAGATGGCAAAGAACAAGTTTATCTGCCAATATTCAAAAGACCGGGCGCGAATACGATCGCATCGGTAGAGGCAGTGAAAGAAGCCATTCCTGATTTGAAAGAGAGAATGCCGGATGATGTTGAGTTAAATGTCATTTTTGATCAAAGCTCGTATGTACGGAATGCGATTGCGGGTCTCTCAAATGCAGCACTCGGTGGTTTGATTTTGGTGATACTCGTGCTGCTTATTTTTCTTGGAAACTGGCGATCCGCCTTTATTGTCGCAATTGTACTTCCCTTATCAGTCGCCTTTGGTTTTGTGGTATTATACTTCACCGGTCAGGCGATAAATAGTATAACGCTTGGCGGAATCGCCATGGTTTTAGGGTTGATCGTGGATAACTCTATCGTGGTATTAGAGAATATCGACCGTCATTTGAAAATGAAAAAAACTTCGCTTCAGGCAGCGATGGATGCCGCAATTGAGGTCGCTACACCGGTACTCGCCTCAACCCTGGTGATCATTGTCGTTTTCTTTCCGGTCATATTTTTAACCGGAATCTCCAAATTTCTGTTCTCGCCCTTAGCGATTACCGTGGCCGGAGCAATGGCCGGATCTTATATTTTCGCCTTGACGGTTGTGCCATTGCTGGCTGCCTATTTTTTCAAGAATAAATTGCCGAAGGAAGGAAAAGGCAAGCGAGGTCTTGCCGGCTTCATTCATGGGTTGATTGAGGGGCTACGGAGGATCTACAGCAAAAGCCTTGTAACAGCATTAAGATTCAAATGGGCTGTATTAGGTTGTACAGCCATCCTCTTCGCATCGGCGGTCTTTATTTTAACAAACAAGTTGGGGTACGAATTGATTCCAGAGTCTGACGTTGGGCAACTCGAGATTCAGGTTCGTATGGAATCCGGTACACCGCTCAAAACAACTGAGAAAACCATTATTAAGATGGAGGCGGTTATTAGAGAGGAATTAGGAGAGGATTTGGAACAGCTAATTTCGAACATCGGGATATTTTACGATTTACCGGCCGCCTATACTCCAAATTCTGGTACTCAAGACGCTTTTATAGGAATACAACTGAGAGAAGGGCATCAGACTTCAACAATCAAATATGCCTCCCGCTTGCGTGAACGAATGACGGTTGAATTTCCGGGAGTTGAACTCAGTTTTAATACCGGAGGCTTAATCACAGCGGCACTTAATGAGGGAAAGCCTTCACCGATTGATGTCCAGGTTATAGGCAATGACTTAAATGTACTTCGAGAGATTTCGGAAGATCTGAAAGAAATGATTGCATCGGTTAAGGGCACCAGGGACGTACGAATTTTACAGCGATTGGATCAGCCAACCAAAGACATTGATATCGATCGAATAAAGGCTGCCGAATTGGGAGTGAAACCTGTTGAAGCTATTAAAAACATGGTTTCGGCATTGAATTCATCTGCTACTTACGATAAAGCGTTCTGGATTGATGAGAAGAATGGGAATCACTACTATGTCGGAGTAACATATCCGCAATATTATATTAACGACGATCACATCCTTGACAATGTGAACGTAAATAGCGAAACCCATGACAAACCGGTTCCATTTAGACAATTTGCCGAAATTTCAGAATCCACAAATCCGGTTGAGATTAACCATTACAACCTCCAGCGAGAGTTTAATGTATATGCAAATGTTGAAGGAGGAAATATCGGTGGTATATCAGATGATATCATGGAACGAATTGAAAAAATGGAATTTCCTTCCGGCTATTCCGTTAATTTCAGGGGCGAGGTAGACACGATGAAGAATTCCTTTGGAGATCTGGGTTTTGGCCTGGCCTTAGCTATCGTCCTGACTTTCCTGATTATTCTTCCGCTCTTTCGATCTGTGGTTCAACCATTGATTATTATTGTAGCTTTTCCTTTAGGGATAATCGGAGTGGCCTTCCTAATGTGGATTACGAATACAAATCTCAATATCCAATCATTAATGGGAATAATAATGATGGTCGGAATTGCTGTTTCTTATGGGAACATTTTAATTGATCGAATCAACAATCTGGCTAAAGAAGGAGTCAGGAAGTCTGAAGCGATAATTAATGGAGCTACTGATCGATTTAGACCTGTAGTGATGACAGCGCTTACAACTATTTTTGGATTGCTTCCGACGGCAATGGCAACTTCTGCCGGAACGGAGGCAAATGTGCCTTTGGCAATTGCGATTATTGGCGGTACTTTTACCGCGACTTTAATTTCACTCTACATTATTCCGATTATGTACTCCTTAGTTGCAAGAGAACAAAGAATTAACAATGACGAAAGCTAAATACATATTCCATCAGTTGGGTGCCGTTTCGCTATTCTTGATTCTGGCGGCTTGTGGATCAGCTGAAAGCGATGGTAAATCTTCTTCGACAGAATCGGATGGTGACTTTGCAATCCAAACGGTTGAAGTAACAAGTCCAAAGATTCGATCTTTCGTCGCCGAAATATTGATCACAGGAACAGCCCAGGCAAATCAGGATGTCATGCTGTTTGCAATGGAAAGCGGCTATGTCGAACGAATTAAGAAAGATATCGGAGATGAAGTTCGAAAAGGTGAAAGTCTGGTCAGTCTTACAAACCCTGAGATTACACGGCTGTTTGAACAAAAAACGGCCAATCTAAAAGCGAAAAAGTCGATTTATGATCGATTAAACAAAACGTATAAAGAAACTCCTTCTATTACTCCGGAACATTTAGTCGATCAGGCCGAAGCGGAATACCTGATTGCAGAATCGGAATTGAAATTTGTAAAAAATCGCATGAGCTATCTGAACGTGAAGGCTCCCTTTTCAGGGACGATTACACAACGAATGGTTGATCGAGGTGCTTTGGTACAGAGTGGATTAGAAGAAGACAATCCTCAACCGATCATGCAAATCCAGGAAATGAAAACCATTCGGCTTCGAATTCCAATGCCCGAATCAGATATCGCAGACATAAAAAAAGGAACAGAGGTAAACGTCACTTTTCCTGAGCTTCCGGCAGCATCTTATAATTTAACCGTGAGTCGAACTGCAAACTCCCTTGACCCTGCCTCTAAAACCATGCAAGTAGAAATTGATGTTCCAAATTCGAATGGCATTATCAAACCCGGCATGTATGCTAAAGTGTTGGTTAAAAACCTTAGCCGTGACAGTGTGTTGTCTTTGCCGGTCACGGCACAGTATAATTTTCAGGATGCATTATTCTTGATGGTTGTAAAGGACGGCATTGTTGGACGGATCCCACTGAGAAAAGGATTGTCAAATAAGGACTACTTCGAAGTGTTGAACACCGAAATTTCAGAGAATACGCAAATAATTATCCAGGGAAAAAGATTGGTTAAACCTGGACAAAAGGTAAAGGCCATTGAAGCAAAGGAAGAATGAGGCACTTAAGGTTTGCATATCTATTGACTTTTCTCTTTTGTAGTTCGTCTATTTCGGCGCAGGAGGATGTTCAATTGCTCGATCTCGAAACAGCTTTGCAAATTGGAGGTGCCAATAATTTTCTAATCAAAGAATATAAACAGCAGCAGGAAATCGCTGTGGCAAATCTGGCTAAATCGAAAGAATGGTGGCTGCCTGATCTGTACACAGGGACAAAGTTTCATCAGCTTTGGGGCAATGCCATGAACGGCGATGGAAATTTCTTCACAGGTGTAAATAGACAAAGTTTTTGGGGGGGCGCGGGGGTTACCGCCAATTGGGATTTTGGAACAGGAGCTTATCGCGTAAAAGCCGCGGAGCACAGAATAGAAGCGGCGATGTATAGAACTGAGGCCGAAACGAACCAACTCTTGCTTCAGATCGTGGAAAACTACTATTCTCTCTTACTCGCCCAGATGAACATGCGAGCTTATCAATTGATCATCCTTCAAACGGACAGCATTATTGATCAAATTCAGCTTCAAGTTGATGCCGGTCTTCGGTATGAATCGGAAATGCTACTTGCTCGCAGCGGTCAAAAACATTTGATGGTTGTACAGTTAAATGCTCAATTAGAATACAGTCAGAGCTCGGCAGCTTTAACCAGATTATTGGCTTTGGATCCCAAGAAGAAAATCCTCTGTTCTGATTCGGTTATAGCTCCTCTGGATTTAAAAAGAGCACAACTGGATATAGCATCAAATGATTCGGCATATTCGAATCGGGCAGAAATTAAAAGTTTAGAATCTCAAATCAAAGGACTTGAAGCGGAGAAAAAAACAACTACCACCGGACTCTGGGCACCGGATTTAAATGTGGCAGCATACGGATCATTTTTTAGCGATGTGTTTTCAACAACCAATCCGACCAGTGAAATAAATGTTGGACTTATTTGGGATATTCCGCTCGGTAGATTGGCCTATAAAGGTGATTTGAAACGGTTTAACGCAGAAATTGGATTGAGAGAAATTCAGATTGAACACCAAAAGGTGAAAATCAATCAAGAAATTCTTCAGGCATATCAGCAAATATCTTTTGGCCAACGGAAGATTAATCTGGCAAAAGAAGAAATGGAAATAGCTGCTCTCGCGATGAGCCAAAGTTTAAAAAGACAGGAGGAAGGAACGATTAGGCCTTTTGAACTAATCGAAGTGCAGAAGTCTCATCTTCAGGCGACCCTGGACTATTTTGAGGCCGTGACCACCTATAATCTTGGTCAATTTCGATACATGGTGGCAGTGGGAAAAGAGCTGTAACAATCCCATAGTTTATTCCGTACAATCCAGACAAATCAAAAAATTTGATTGAGATCGTTATCTTCGCCTCAGTTTAATTATTGCCTGTAGAAATTAAATGTACGCTATTCTCAGATTCTCTTTATTGATCATTCCATTCGGAATATCAGCTTTGGCATTTCATCCTCCTCAAGATCAGGATGGCATAGAAACAGGAGACGGTCATAGCCATCAGCATGTTTATGAAAATCAAGCCGATTTTGACTCACTGATTGTCCTCTTAATGAACGAAGATGAAAACTCGAATAAGGTTAGCATATACCTCCAGGTTTCAAATTTGTAATT
>CAZCAD010000224.1:0-3557 GCA_964496525.1 uncultured Flavobacteriales bacterium
AATGTTTTCTATTGATAATAGAGAAAAACAATTTGTTGGTGTGTGGGGCAACGACATATTTTATTTGTTCGTTTTCAGGGACCAAAAGTTATCACATGTGCGAGTTGACATTAATGCTGTAAAGTCCGAAGTACTGCTTGTGCCGAAGCGGAAGTAGTCTGCAGTACAACCCCAGAGATAACTAGACCGAAGGGTGTGTAACGGTTTATAATTTCGAAACTCTACGGGTCACCCAAAATTATAAATCGCTCGTGCCTCGCTCCCGCGCGAATCCCTATCGCGTGAAAAGGAGCGGTAAATCAAAGCAAGGGTAAAAAACAAGAGGGGTGGAAATAAGGTCTTCGTCTCGCCCCACTGAGTCAGGTTTTTAAACACAAATAGATGTCAAATTTCTTATCTTTAAACATTAGAGGTCCACATTAATGAATAAGATTATCCCATATCTCCAGCTCCGCAGTAGCTTTGCTGCTGCGGTCTACGCGCTAACAAAAAAAAGGTAAATCAACCCACTCCACCAGTTGGCGGATTCGGTTGAGGTAAAAAGGTCCTCCTCGTCCCCCACTGAGCCAGATTTTAAACACAAATAGATTTCAAATTCCATATCTTTAAGCCTTAATGAAAAAAATCATCCCATATCTTGTCTTACTGCTTTGTTCTTGTCAAAAGGAACCGATTGTTGACTCAAACATTCACTTTGAGGGCTTTTGGAAATATCAACGCGATACCGTCAGTTGGTTGACCATAAAGATCGAAGCGAATAGCAAAGGAGACATCTTCTACGTTGGAGATGGATGGCCGGGAACTTTTGGAACATTAACCAAAACATGGTACGCAAAAGGAGATCAACTCTTGTTTGGGAAAAACGCCTCCGATGATGAGATATTTCAGATTGATACTCCACCAACCATCGCTACAAATGAGATAGAAACGACATTCGATACCATCATCATTGGACAGAAGTATATGTATTTGGACGGAAATTTGTATATCGATCAGCCATGATTCATACCATTCGATCCTATACCATTCTTCTAAGCCTTTTGCTTTACTTCCAATTATCGTATTCACAATCCGGATTTCCGAAAGTTGACAGTTTACTGGATTCTGTAAAAGAACGAATGGGCTATTTAACGGTCTACCGGCCCATTAGCTTTTATCAACTACATGGGGAAGGCAGAGATTCAACGAAAAGGGAAGCCGCCGAGGCAAAGGAAATCCTGATTTCCGGCATGGAATCAGCAATAATAGATGTAAGGCATGGGATTAATTGTTTCGAGGCCCTGGCACTTTGCGAGCATTTTTTGAGTCCGGGCTTTGCCTATATGGATAGTTTAAACCCAAATTATCATCGTGCAATGGCCTGGATTGATTCGGCAATATACTTGCAGTCGGAACTGGAGATATCTGAGCGTCTGGCCGAGCTTCACCTGACCGCAGCCAATATAGCTGCACCACATTTCTTCTTTGCTTATATTCCACAAACAGCTACCGAAGCTGAAGATAGAGCCTTCACCTATATAGAAAGGGCCGGTAAAATCTATTTTGAGCTGGGAAATGAAGTCAAAGCACTGGAATGTTGGAGAGCCCTGGGCACAAAGTCTCTTGAAACGTCTCTTGGTTTACTTGAACTGGCCGAGAAAGTTGAAGGCGATAACTCCGTTTTGCTCGCCATTGATGCCGGCAACCTCTACCACATGTTTTATTATCGAGACATAGAAACGGAAAAGCGAGAAAAACTCAATAAATATGCAGACTTGGCCCTTGAGATTTATACTGACAACCGATTGACCGAATACCAACAGGAACTCCGAATTCGTCTTTTAAGAGATGTCGGTCATTATCATAATCATAAGACAGGAAAACTGGATAAATCCTTGAATCATTACCAAATGGCTCAGGACATTGAGATCGCGACGGAACGAAAACTCTATTACACCGCTTTCTTCCTGGGAGCAATTTACATTCAAATGGAAGAATTTGAGAAGGCTACAGCACAATACGAACTCGCTATGAGAAACGTAAGACTTTCAGCAACCGATACCGAAAGAGCATGGTTCGCGATTGCACTTATTAAATTCTACACCGGTGACAAAAAAGGAAGTAAGGAATTGTGGAGAACGAAAATAGGAGATGAAGAAATTATGAATGGACTTTCGGGATTTTACTCCTACTTTAGTCCTTTGGCTAAACCTAAGGTCAAGGAGGTTGCTCTTGAGTTAGTTGACCTGGTCAAGGCAGAAAACGCAAAAAGAATCATTAAAGATGGCTGGAAATAAACTTGGATTAATAGTGTTACTGCTGGTGTGTTTTATACTCATCGCCGGAACCAAACCTCCGAAAAAACTAATTGGTTATTGGCAGGTAGTGAAAATCGAGCGCAAAGACGGAACCGTAAAAGACAACATTCGCAAATTCATTGAGTTCCATAAAGACGGTACAATGGAAGGCGGAACCTTGGGCTCTATTCCCAACAAATCTGGGACCTGGACCTATGACAAGGAAACGAATTCAGTGAATCTTATTGATCCGAAGAGTACTCATGATAGTGGAATTTATACGATTCTCGAATTATCGAGTACCGACCTTATTATGATGAAAGATTCCAATAAGGTTTTCTTTGAGAAATACAGGAAGTAGTTTTATTTCCGAATGATTTTACCCGTTTTTACTCCATCACCGGATTTTAGTTGGTAGAAATAAACGCCGGTAGGTAAACCACCTCCATTCCAAGTCACAGAATGACTTCCCTGCTCTAAATTTTTTCTGAACACTTTTGTCAAGATTTTTCCTTGAAGGTCGAGAACATCCAAGCTTGTATATCCGCCTATAGCAAGATCAAACTTAAATTCAACCTTATCCGAAAACGGCATTGGACTGACATCGATCTCAAACCTTCTAGTATTTTGATTTGGCAAACTGCTAACGCCCGTAGTGTAATAACCACCGTTTGGTGCCACGTCGTAAGCATAGTACCACGGTCGGCCTACAGCAGCGATCAGGTTTATTATTCCGTCCAAATCCGGATCAACCTCTGAAAGTTTAGCACTGAACAGGCTAATGTTCGATGTAACACTAATAAACTGAACAGCAGTTGAAATTGTCGTAGGACCGCCGGTATCAATAAACTGAATTTCATTTTCTATCGCACCACCCGGATAAACCACGTGAATAATCATAATATCATAGCGCATGTTAAAATTACCCAAGCTTCCGGCAGAACAGCTTCCGAGCGCATTACCATCTGCTCCGTAAGGGTCACCATTTGACAAATCACCGTCATTGTCCACCGCAACATAAAAGGCATAGTTCTCCATAGGAATGGGGTTGACATGTGTGAATTGAAACCAAACGCTGTCTTGAGCGATGCTGTACGTGTATTCAATACTGCTTATATCGATATTGGGACAGGCGTCATCACCACTGATGTCTGAACCAAGATTGTAAAAACTCTGCGAATAAAGCCCGCTAAATGCCGAAATAAAAAATAGAGATGTGATCAGTTTTTGCATGGGTCTATAAAATACGGGGGCCTTCGCTCTCCTGAGCAACAATGCTCC
>CAZCAD010000224.1:3574-4282 GCA_964496525.1 uncultured Flavobacteriales bacterium
CGCAGACGTTTCTTAATAACCAAAGCCATTATAGATGTACTCAGACCGATTCCAAGACATTTTAGCCAGTCAATTGTTTTAAAACCTCCATCTACATTAGTTGAAGTGCTCTGCAACAAGGCAAAGCTAAAGCCCATTAAACTCATAGCAGACATCAAAGTCAAGGCTTGTTGACCTATATTGGCATCACCGGAGAGAATATCAATGCGATTAATATTCTCAAAAGGAATACACAAAAGTATTTTGCTTTGTGCAATTAAGGTGTCAAGCAGTTCATCTTTCTCCTTTCGCTTTACATCCATTCGCCGGATGACATTTACTTTGGCAGTATCAAATTCATAGTAAGAAAAATGAACTTCCTCTTTTAAAATTTTTTCCAGACGACCAACTTTTCGCTTCTCTCCTTTTTCGTATAACTGACATTTCAGTGGCATATCAAACTCAACTGTCCGTTTTGAATCAATCTTTTGAAATTCAACAGTCTCATTCTCCTGCGAAAAAGAGGTATTCGCACCAATTAGCACAAGAAATAGAAGCGTTCGCCACATATTCCCTAAGTTACGGAAAGTACGGCTAAAGTGAAAATTGATTGATTAACTTTACTGATCATGCCACACTTTATTATTGAATGCTCAAAAGATGTCACCCAACGAAAAGGGGTACAACAATTGAATGAGATGGTTCATTCACTGGCTATGTCCTCCGGTT
>CAZCAD010000224.1:4294-5931 GCA_964496525.1 uncultured Flavobacteriales bacterium
AAGAATATTAAAGTTCGGACAAATGTTTTTGACGAATATCCCATAGCAGGAAAGCAGAAAGGTAATTTCATTCATGTCTTCGCTCACATTATGGGTGGCAGAACAATTGAACAGCGCTCAGAATTATCCCGACTTATCGTTTCTGCCTTGAAAGAAGAATTTAATGACCTTAAAGTGGTATCAATGAATATTTATATGTTTGATCCGGAGACTTATAAGAATCGAAATCTTGTCTAAATGATTCAAACCAAAAGACATCTGCTCGTTGATATTAATGATTCTGATCTGCGGAATATTTATCGAGGCCTCGGCGATACCAGGGTCACACAACATTATGGCGTTCATTTTGATTCGGAAGAGTCGACAAAAGATCAAATGAAGTGGTATCGTGATCTGCAAGAGAGTCAAAGTGGAATTTGGTGGAAAATTTTAAGAATCAAAACAGGCCATTTTGTAGGGGCGTGTGGCTTTAATAATTGGGAGCATGAAAAGAAAATGGCGGAGATCGGAATCTGGATTCTACCGCGCTTTTGGGGAAAAGGCATTATGAGCGAAGTTCTGGCCTGGGTAATTAGGTATGGATTTGACCGCATGGATCTTGAAACCATCGAGGCTTTTGTTGAACCGGCTAATGTACAATGTCGGCAAGCCTTGCTGAAAACTGAAATGATTCCGGAGGGTATAAAAAAAGCCTCAGAAATAACCGAAGGAAAAAAGGTGGACTATGATGTTTATCGAATATACAAATTTCAATGACTGATCATGATTACTTAAATAATCTGAGAATCCCAGGCGAGGAAAATCCTCTCAGAATTTTAACATCTGCCTGTTTGATAGGAACAGCTTGCGGCGTAGATGGAACAAGCTACGGTGAATACCCTTCTGTACTAAAACTTCTGAATTACAAAAATGTTCAAATAGTTCCCTTTTGTCCTGAAGATATTTCCTTTGGGACGCCACGCGAAATGTGCGATATTCATGGGGGCGATGGAATGGATGTTATAAATGGAAATGCAAAAGTCCTCACGGAATCAGGAGTCGATTGGACAGAAGGTATGATTGAGGCCTCTTTAAAAATGGTTGAAGTAGCCCAAAAGAATGATGTTGAACTTGCAATTATGATGGATGTAAGTGCCGCTTGTGGAAGTCAGGTCATTTACTCAGGGAATCGAAAGGTCGAAAATCCAAGCCATCAAATAGGAATGGGCGTTTGCGCCGCACAATTATACCTGGCAGGATTCAAGGTAATCTCTCAGAGGGATTTCGCTGCACTTGAGTTGCTTTATTCTAAAATTGATTCGGAACATGAGGTCAATTCAGAAGCCAAAGATCACTTGCAACATTCTTGGGTAATAAATCATTTTGGATTAGAATAATCTCCAATCAATTCTTAATTGAGTTACTTCCGGATAGAGTTGAACATATACTACTATCCATATCCAGCAATTAGTTCGTAAATATCCATTGCTCTTGAAAATCAAAAGCGATTTTAAAACTTAAAATGAAAACAAATGAAACTACGAACTGCAATTCTCTCTCTCCTTCTGTCGGGATTATTACTGACTTCATGTAAAAAGGACTGCAATCTCATGAAATTTGAAGTGGATCCTTCTACATTTGATGCGAAAATTAGCGAA
>CAZCAD010000225.1:0-5918 GCA_964496525.1 uncultured Flavobacteriales bacterium
CCCCAGTGCCATCCCAATGCGCCAATACAAAGCCCCCTTTGCCCGCTATCACCTCTTTGAATTCATCATAGTTTTCAACTTCAACAGTGTTCTCCTCCCTAAACTTCAGAGACCGGTCAAATAGATTCTTTTGAATTTCCACCATCAAATTTGCAATCACTTCACCCGCACCATCCATCTTCTCTATAGATTTCTCCTTGGTGTCCCTTCTCGCAATTTCAACGGTCCCATTTTCCAAATCACGAGGGCCAATAGCCACTCTAACCGGAACGCCCTTGAATTCATATTCGGCAAATTTCCAACCCGGCTTTTGTGTATCCCTGTCGTCGTATTTTACGGATACGCCCCTTTCTTCAAGGTCCTTCTTTAACTTTTCTACTTCAACACTAATCGCATTCAACTCTTCATCACTTTTATAAATAGGCACAATAACCACTTGAATAGGTGCCAGCATAGGTGGTAATACCAATCCATCATCATCCGAGTGCGTCATTATCAACGCCCCGATCAATCGCGTCGACACTCCCCAGGAGGATGCCCATACATGTGAGAGCCCCCCATCCTTATCTGCGAACTTTACATCAAATGCTTTTGCAAAATTCTGCCCCAGGAAATGAGAAGTACCGGTTTGAAGCGATTTACCATCCTGCATCAGGGCCTCAATACAATACGTCTCCTCTGCACCGGCAAAACGTTCAGCAGCTGTTTTTACCCCTTGTAACACAGGTACAGCCATGAAATTCTCCGAAAAGTCTGCATAAACGCCCAACATCTTCTCCGTTTCCTCTTCTGCTTCTTCTCTGGTAGCATGGGCCGTATGCCCCTCCTGCCATAAGAATTCTGCAGTTCTCAGGAATAACCGTGTACGCATTTCCCATCTGAACACATTCGCCCACTGATTGATTAGAAGAGGTAGATCCCTATATGATTTGATCCATTTCCTGTAGCTATTCCAAATAATTGTCTCTGAGGTGGGCCTTATGATCAGCTCTTCTTCTAACTTAGCTGTTTCATCTACCATTACACCCCCTTCAGGATCACTTTTTAACCTATAGTGCGTAACTACGGCACACTCTTTGGCAAATCCCTCTATATGATCAGCTTCTTTACTCAGGAACGACTTAGGGATCAACAAAGGGAAATAGGCATTCTCGTGTCCTGTATCCTTGAACATCTTGTCCAAGGCACCTTGCATTTTCTCCCAAATTGCATAGCCATATGGCTTAATTACCATACAGCCGCGCACAGCAGAATTTTCGGCAAGACCGGCCTTGATAACGATGTCGTTATACCATTGCGGAAAATCGTCTTTTCTAGTGGGAAAATCTCTGGCCATAGCTTTTTGGCATGGTGATTGTGTAGGGTTAATCAAAGCCGGAAAAATTAGGGCTTTATCAGAACCAATATTTTAACCGAAACAAATTTAGCAAATAAACCAATTACCAAACGATAGGAGGACCAAGTCATGGAAACAAAAAGAAATATCTCGACAGCTTTAATAATGCTCATGAGCATGGGCGTTTTAGCACAGTCCGGTAATACAGACGATATATACTACTCTCCTCAAGATGACTCGTACAACACGACCGATTATGGAGATTCAGCGCCTGCTACGGACGGCGAATACAGAACTGTCTATGATGAGCCGGCTGGATCAACTTCGGAAGAATATGTTGATGAAAATGGAAACACCTATATCACCAACAATTACTACGACGATGATTTCGTGTACGACGATTACTATGACTACTCATATACAGCGAGGATAAGAAGATTTCACCGGCCTGTATATTCGTATAGCTACTACGATCCATACTACACCAATTCATACTGGTATTCAGGAAACTACTATGACTATGGTACGAGCCTTTATGTTTCTTACCCATGGTGGGGCTCCGGTGTAAGCTGGTGGTTAGGACTTGGATGGTTGGGCTTCGGCTGGGGCTGGGGTTATGGTGGCTACTATGGATACGGATACGGTCACCATGGATATGGCCACCATGGATACGGTCACCACGGATGGGGACATCTTGGATATGGATACCACCATTCATATGGATATGGCAGCTACAGCTCCTGGTATGGATACGGATACGGCCCATACGGCGGATACGGTTATGGATACGGATACGGAGGCTATGGAGGTGGCTACTGGGACGGATACTATGATGGCTACTATGACGGATCATATGGTTATTCAGACGGATATAACAGCGGCTACTACAATAGCTATGACGGAAGCAGCTACTACTATGGCCCGCGTAACTCAGTATCGTCAAACGGTGCCAGCGGAGGCAGCAACAATACTGTCGCTGGTGCATACCAGGCAGAATATAAGCCTGTGACCAACTGGTACGCCGCAATGGAAACGCCTAATGCATCCAACCTACCATCAACTAGCCCTATAAAGGCTGCAAACCCAGGTGGAGGTAAAAGTGTTGCAAACGTTAAAAATGCGGATGTTTCTTCTGCACCGGTAAAGGCGAGTAATTCAACACCTGTAAAAGGTGGTGTTAAGTCCTCTCCTGACAACTATACAACTAAGCCTGAAACTGTAAAGTCTCAGCCTGTTAAGGTGTCGAACTCAGGAAATGGCAATGTGAAGACGGTTGATCGCCCTAAGAGCAGTGGATCTTATACTGGAAGTGCTACTAAGCCTACTAAAACTTACAGCTATGAGGGACCGGGCAAGAGCAACACGCGTCCTTCTACGAATGCACAGCCTGGTAGCGTAAAGAAGTATGAGTACCAAAAATCAAAGACGTACACCAGGCCAACAAATACACGTCCGGGTTCAAGTACTTCGCCAAACAACCAGACTAAGAGTGGTTCTAACTCAGGATATCAGCGGCCCAAAGCATCACAGCCGACTTATTCTAAGCCAAAGCAAAAACCGAGGCCAAGTTATCAAAAGCCCAGTACTACCCGGCCCACTCAGTCAGCGCCCAAGCAGCGTACGCCAAGCTACTCGCAGCCTAAGACTAAGTCGCCGTCGAACTATAGCAAGCCAAGAAGCACTGCGCCTTCAAGGCAAAGCACCAAGCCGACGAGAACTTACTCTAAGCCAAGCTCAGCACCGGCCAGACGGTCAGGTGGAACAGCTAAGTCCAGGTCTAGCTCACCTAGCAGAGCAAGCGCTCCAAGGTCCAGTTCACCGAGTAGAATGAGTGCACCAAGATCGAGTTCGCCTAGCAGGTCAAGTGGTGGTGGTTCAAGGGGAGGTAGCTCAAGAAGTGGAGGCTCAAGACGTTAATTGATCACTCATTTTAAAAAGCCCAAAATGACAATTAAAACCACAGCAATTGCCCTCTTTGTCACTGTTAGCTTCGGTGCAACAGCTCAGAACGAGGTTGACGCTTTAAGATACTCACAGGTAATATTCGGAGGTACCGCGAGATACAATGGTCTCGGTGGTGCCTTCGGCGCTTTAGGTGGGGATCTATCGGTAAGTAGTGTAAACCCGGCAGGTTTAGCCATATACAGGGGGTCGGAATTTAGCTTTACACCGACTGTGTTCACTCAAAACACAAAATCAACACACTTCGGCAACACAAGTGAAGATGGCAAGATCGATTTCAATTTTGGAAACATCGGTGTTGTATTTGCCAATTTAAAGAATTCGGATTGGGTAGGGACACAATTCGCCATTACTTACAACCGCCATAACAACTTTAATAACAGGCAAAGCATACGCGGGGTAAATCCCAACAGCTCGTTGCTGGACCACTACGCCAGGCAGATCAACGGATTGACCCCATCACAGGTTACCGATACTGATTTATTTGGTTCAAGTTTGGCTTGGAATACTTACCTGCTCAATCCCATTAACACAGTCGATACGACCACCTACATCGGCGTGGTGACAAATGGCGGGGAAGAACAGAGAAAATATACAGTGCAGCGCGGAAGCATGAGTGAGTTTGACATTTCGCTTTCAGGAAATTACAACAACAAATTTTATATAGGAGGTACCCTGGGATTCCCAATGTTGAATTATTCTGAAGAATCATCCTATACAGAAACGGATATTGAGGACACCATTCCTTATTTCAATTCATTCACGCTTAATCAGCAGCTACATACATCGGGTAATGGCTTCAATTTTAAATTGGGTATGATTCTCAGGCCGGTGGATTGGTTGAGAATTGGAGGGGCAGTGCATACACCAACCTATTGGAAGCTACACGATAATTACAGTTCGGACCTAACGGCTGAATTCGATTCTGTTCCGCAGTGGTCTTCAACCAACAACAAGAACTACGCTTCGTCGTCTCCTGAAGGAGAATATGACTACAGGCTTTATACTCCCTGGAGGCTAATAGGCAGCATGGCGGTAATTATTCGGAAGAAAGGCCTTATAAGCGCCGATTTTGAATTAGTAGACTATTCGGCTGCTAGATTGCGCGGAGCATTTTACGGTTTCGATTCGCAAAATGCTGCAATTGATCAAAAGTACACCCACGCATCAAATATCAGGGTTGGCACCGAATGGAGATTTCAGCCCTTTAGCATAAGAGGGGGATATGCTATGTATGGTTCTCCTTACAAGAATGGATTAAACGACGGTAAGAGAGAGAACTTTTCTTTAGGATTTGGAATTAGAGATGACGGCTATTTCGTTGATTTCGCCTATATCTACTCTCTAATGTCAGAAGATTACTACTTGTATAGCGGGGAATTAACGGCTGCTACCCAGACTGAGTCTGAGAGCCACACTTTCCAAACTACCGTGGGATTTAGATTCTAATCAACAGATTAGAGTAAAGGTAACTAATCAGTTATGATTGCTACGGGTTATCATCAGTGAAGAGCTGTTAGCTGTTAGTCAATTTAAACACGACTGACTAGCTACGAATAAAGAAAGTACCTGCCTTTTCTTATAAGACAACCTGATCAATTTCAGGATCTACAAGGATTCTACCGCAGTGTTCACAGACTATAATCTTCTTATGAAGGCGGATATCCAGCTGACGTTGTGGTGGAATCTTGTTAAAACAGCCACCGCAAGAGCTTCTCTCAACTGAAACTACCGCCAACCCATTTCTCGCGTTCTCCCGGATTCTTTGGTATCCAATTAATAGTCGCTCTTCAATGATTTTGGCAGCACTACCGGATTTTTTCTTCAGCTTCTTCTCCTCTTTCTCGGTTTCTGAAACGATCTCGTCCAGCTCCTTCTTCTTGTGCTTTAGATCATCCTTTCTCTCTTTGAGATCACCTTTCGCCTGAGAAATTACTTCACCTTTTGAATCGATGGTTCCCTTATACTCCTCAATCTTCTTCTCACAGAGCTGAATCTCCAATTTCTGAAACTCAATTTCTTTGGTTAGCGAATCGTATTCTCTGTTGTTCCTTACGTTCTTTTGCTGCTTCTCATACTTCTTGATGACCGCATTCGAATCTTTCATCTCTTGCTTCTTCGTCGCAATAAACTCATCTAGGCCCTTGATCTCCGTGTCGTAGTTTTTCACACGAGTCGCCAAGCCTTCAATTTCGTCTTCGAGGTCCTGTACCTCCAGTGGCAATTCACCCCTTACCGTCTTTATACTATCGATCTGAGAATCGAAATTCTGCAGGTCATACAGGGCCTTTAGCTTCTGTTCCACTGAAAAACTATCTGGTGATGCCCCTTTGGATCTTACACTCACTTTGGGCTTAGCTGGAGCTGGAGCGGCAGCTTTTGGTTTTGCTGTCGCTTTTGGTTTTGCTGCTACTTTTGGTTTCGCTACTGCTTTAGCTTTCGGCTTTGCCACCGCTTTTGGTTTTGGTTTAGCTGCTGCTTTGGCTTTTGGTTTAGCCGCCGCTTTGGCCTTTGGTTTAGCCGCTGCTTTGGCCTTTGGTTTAGCCGCTGCTTTGGCCTTTGGTTTTGTCGTCTTCTTCGTCTTCGCTGTTGCCATCTTTTTTAAGAATAGTAGTTAACC
>CAZCAD010000226.1:0-5890 GCA_964496525.1 uncultured Flavobacteriales bacterium
TTTTCCTATTTTGATTTTAATATCGAGACATCTCCGCCAAAGACATTTCCTTCGCCATAAGGAGAACCAACTCCATCCCATTTCTCCCATTTCTTTAATTCAATATATTGCGGATTCTTGGTAATCTGAGCTGCCTCCAGCTCAATCGCCTCGGCCTTGTACTTCGCAGAAACAATTAAGGCCGAATCTCCCCTGGCTTTCTCAATTTTCCCATTTGCCAGATACTCCTCTTCTTTTTGCTTCTCTTTCGCCGTTAAATTTCTCTGCTTCTGCGTTTCCTTATTGGTGATCTCCTTAGCAATATTCGGTGGCAGATTCACATCGGAAATTTCTACATAGTGTAACGTAATAAAGTTATTTGCAAAATCTTCGGTCAGGATGTCCTCAATCTCTCCTTCGAGTGCCTCGCGTTTCGAACTATACACTTGTTCGTAAGTATATCTTCCTATTACATCCTTTATCGCTCCTTTGGCCTTATCATCAATGAATGTGATATACTTAGGGCCATGTTTCAAATGCAAACTAGCTATTTTCCCTGCACTGGCCGAGTAATTAACGGAAATCTGTACACTTATATCAGTACCATTTATATCCATCGTTTCCGACGTATAATTTTCGGATTGTTGCCTGACATTATAAGTGATCATTTCATTCCATGGTGCGATAAAAATCGTTCCTTCTTTATAAACTTTCTCCTTTTCCACTCCACCGCCATAAGGTCTGTAAATAAAGCCCTCTTCACCCGGCTCGACATCTGACCAGGACATAAAGAATAAAATGATTAGTATTAAAATACCTACGCCAATGGCGATATATCGTCCTAGATTCTTTGGGTCGATATTCAATTGTTTTGCGAATTCGTTCATATTAATTATTATTTTCGGATTTTTTACGAATGTTTCTTATTACCAGATAGACAACGGCGATGATCAAGCCAAGAGCCAGAACCTTTATGAAGGGTGATCCTTTCATCAGGTATCTAAATGACAAAAAAATTACGGCTGCAATGATAACCGCACCAAATATGATTCTGTAAATCACCTTTGTTCTTTCATTCATCGGCTGAACTTTGAAACGGCTAAGATAGAAACTTAATGAAAGCCACGAAATTTATGATTGATAAGTTGCACTAAAAAATTATAATTTCGGATCAAGCTAAGATGAATCCAAAATAAGCGAACAAGATCTAAAAGAAATGAAAAGAACAGGGTCAAAGAAAATATCCCGGGGTCGCTGCTAAACAACGCGAATTTTTGTCCGTAGCCCATACTCAATGACCTTACCGCTGGTACTCTTCATACAAAGCGTATCGACCTGGACATTAGAGCGATTAAAATAGTTCTGGCACATTTCGAGAATTTTTTCCGCCTGTAATTTAGGAGAGTAAGTGTTGAGAATGATAAACCCATTTGAAATTGTCAGCTCCTTTGCCAGGGAAATTAATTCTTCAATTTTATTCTCGATTTTCCAACGCTCGCCTTTTGCCCCGATTCCATAGGCCGGTGGGTCCATTATAATTCCTTTGTATTTGTGTCCTCTCTTTTGTTCGCGTTGTGCAAACTTTAGTACATCTTCAAGCACCCAGTGAATATCAGCCAATCCAGAAGATTCCATATTCTGTTTTCCCCATCCAATGATTTGTTTAACGGAATCACAATGAAAGACATCGGCTCCAAGGGATCTGGCAACAATTGAAGCTACTGCGGTGTATCCGAAGAGATTCAAAAACTTATCCCCTTCATTTAATTCTTGCTGAATTAAATCCCAGTTCAAACGCTGCTCCGGAAAGACGCCAAGATGCTTGAACCTGGTCAGTTTTAAATTCAGTACAATCTGATCAAATGAAATTTGCCATTCCCGATTCGCATCATTCAACACTTTCCAAACATTCTCATCTTCCAGAAATTCAAAATGGGCTTGAGAAAACCACTGGTCTTTCGGTAGAATCGGTTTAAAATAAGCATTCCGTTCGGGTCGAATGGTCACAACATTTCTCCATCGTTCCAGTTTTTTATTATTCCCGGCATCAATCAGCTCATAATCCTTCCAGGCTTCAGAATAAATTCGTGACATAGTGCGAAAGTAGAAATTTTTGTAGCTGAGAAAAAATTGAAATGCTACATTGCTTTGTATGAATGATCCAATTATAGTTAGTAAAGTGGACATTTCCTCAGGACATTCCTGAATTTTCGGCAGAAAGTTGCAGAAATGGATGGATCTGTTTTCCAAGCAGATTGTCCGACTATTTAGCTAAAAAATGAGTGCTAATGAATACTATCATGATAACGTAATAAATTATCAAGTAGACAATGATCTTGTTGAAGGAAAGACCGCCATTATAGAAATGTTTCGCAGCGAATTTGGATATTAAGCATCTAAGTATATTTTGACTTTAAGAACTTTGGGTGTTAACTAAAGTTCTGTTTGCCACGCAAATCGCTGCTATAAATTTGTAACTTTGCTAAAACATTGGGGTATATTATATTAGTATGGGTAAATCACAACAGACTTTTAATAAATCGGAGAGAGAGAAGAAACGCCTCAAGAAGCGCGAGGAGAAGCAGAAGAAGAAAGAAGAGCGTAAAGCAAACGCAGCGGGCGGAGGCTTGGAGAATATGATGGCCTATGTCGACGAGAATGGACAGATTATCGATTCTGAGCCGGATCCGACGAAAAAGAAAAAGATCAAAGCGGAGAATATTGAAATAGGCATTCCAAAAAAGGAGAAGAGTGATGAGCCGACGGTAAGAACAGGTCGCGTTGAATTTTTCAATGACGAAAAAGGATACGGTTTTATTAAACAACTGGACTCAGGCGAGAAATTCTTTGTACACGCCAATGGATGTTTAGAAGAAATTGTGGAAAATGACCTCGTCAGTTTTGAGCTTGAAAAGGGAATGAAAGGTTTGAATGCCGTTCGGGTGCATAAGACAAAAGCCGAATCTGAGGTAGAAGCTGCTTCTGAGGAAGAATGATTTTTCACCTTTTGGTTCAAAATGTACACCAAAAAATTATAGCCTCGGAATAATCCGGTAGAACATTACTCAGCGTTCTTTATCAGACAAAATCATACACGATTTCCCTATTGAAAGCGGAAACGGACGTACCAATAACTCACGGCATCATATCCATTAACAGACTCAACTTTCAGTGAGTGAATTAATAAAGTCCTTGAATCTCGAAGAAATATTTTATTCGAGACAGATAATTAGATGAAGAAAATTAAATTTTCTTAACGTCAACGGCGTTCAAGCCTTTTTCGCTCTCAGTTACTTCGTAACTAACCTGGTCTCCTTCAGTTATCTCCTCGGTTAAATCATTTTTGTGAACAAATAGATCTTTGTCACCTTCATCCGGCTTGATGAAGCCGAATCCTTTAGCATTATTAAAAAACTTTACTGTTCCAGTAGGCATAATTTCTCGTATTCTAAATTAGTATCAGGTGCTAAGATACATCTATTAATGAAATGGGCTAAAAAGATTGAAAAGATCGTGAACAGGTTCTTAAACAAAACCCATTACTTTTAGAAAGAATATGAGAACAACTCTTTTCATTTTATTATTGTCAGCTACTGATTTCTCATTTGGCCAGAGTTTACCGGAATTTAGCTTTGATAATACAGCGGCCATTCCTGCCAGGGTGGATCAGAGCCTTTTGGGTAAGGATAGCGCTGTAATTGTGATATATTTTGATGCGCACAATCAAGACTGCATTGATCAGGCGCGAGAAATTTCAGATAACATGGATAAAGTAAAGCACATAACATTCTTATGGGTATGTGCAAATGAGCAGGTTGTAGCATTGACATTTAAGACTTTAAACTTCGCTCATCAAGAGAATATTATCGTTGCGATTGACACAGAATCCAAGTTTGAAGAACTCTTTGGGTCTATTGATATACCAACCGTTATTTGTTATAACGCCCAATGGGAAAAGGTACATACCTTATCAAAATTTCAGAAGGCCGAGAATTTGGCTTTTGGAGTTGAGTGACTAGACATTATAACAAGTGCTGTGCAAGAAGTATCACAGAGATTCAAGGAGGAACAGGGAGTTTTTCACAGAGAAAAATAGATTGCTTTCCCGATATCCGGGAACGGTTGTTCCTCGGCAAGCCAAGATCAAAGCAATGAGGCTTTTGCAAGAGCGATAGGAGCTAAGGTATAGCGGATAGCACGGTTACGCCTAGTGCTTGAGCCTGTCGAAGGCTGGCGTGACTTGCCCAAATAATCAAAAATAAAGTCGGTACTGAACTACAGGTAAGAATCCTGTTTGATAGGTTTTTTGAATTGTCTCAGTATCAGGATCGAATTCCTCTGAAAAGATGTTTCTGTAGTTCGTAAAATTCTGCATATCTATCATCCAGGACTGAGTAATCTTTCGACCCACTACTTTGAATCCTACTTTAAAATCTCCGCGAACATAGGTTGGGTAACGCTTGTTATTAACCTGACCTAAATCACGAACTTCTATGCCGGCCAGGATGCTTTCATTTAGCATTATAGGCGTATAACGCTTACCGCCATTCATCGTGAACCTAATATCAAATGTCATTGAAGCCTGCCGCTTCTTGCCTTTTTTGAACCTAATCTCATAGCCTATGAGTGTATTAGAAGTGAAATTTCCGTTGAAGGCAGAATTGTAGGTCTTGCCATCGCTCGCCTTATAAAGGCTTTCGTAAACAGAGGTTGTTACCAAAAAGTAAAAGCCCTTGTCTAAATATTTCTCGATTGTCAATTCGGCTCCGTAATTATTTCCGGTACCGTCACTAACCAAAGAGTCAGGAAGTGTAGTATCAAAATCGGCCCCGAAATTCACAATTGACCATGAGCTCGCATTTTGCTCAATTGGGATATCATATAAATACTGATAGTAGGCTTCCACTTTTGTCTTAATTCCGTACGCAAAATTGTGCTGATATCCGACAATCAGATGATGACTTTTTGAAAGACCAACGTTTTTATTTGTTTCTATCAATTCGCCTCCAACAGTGGTTTGTTTAAAATACATTTCCAAAGGTTGAAGCTGAGAATGCAGTCCATATCCGAAACTCAGCCTATCCTGATCGGTGAAATTCCATGCAATTCCCGCCCTTGGTTCAACAACTGCTTCTTTATTTAAGGTTAATCCCTGGCCGTGTACTCCAAGGTTAAACGTCAGTCTCGGACTTGGTCGCCATTGGTACTGAGCGTATGGTTGCCAAACAAATGTATTTCCGTTAAAATTGATCAGACTCACGAATTGGCCCAGATCGTCTCTGTACACAGAATCGTGAAGGCTCATAAAATAAAGATCGCCGTGAAACCCAATTTTATAAGAATGCTTGCTATTTATTTTTCGGTTATAAAAAACATCGGCCGTTCCTTTAGTAATTAATGAATTGCTGACATAATTCGTAAAGGGATTTTCAAAATTGTAGTCGACCGAGTCATTCAGAATATAATTTGCGGATGAATGAAGTCCAACCGACGCACGGATATAGGACTTCTTACCAATTCTCTGCTTGTGAGTCATCCCGACAACTCCCAGTTTGGATTTAAAAATGGTGTTACTGTAATCCAGGGCGTAGAGGTCACTGCTGTCAGCATCTTCTGCCAAAATGGAAATGTTTGAGAATCCGCCTATTCCAAATACCGTTGTTAAACCACCTTTGGATGGAAAGTTCAATTTAAAGGAAGCATCCTGATAATTCGGTAAAGCGGTAGAACCAAAATTAATTCCCATTAGTTGGAAAAGCTCCAGGGTAGAATATCGATAGCTCACCATATAGGAAGATCCTCTTTTTTTGGAGATGGGACCTTCGGCTAATAATTCCGCTCCGTTAAATCCAATCTGAAACATGAACTCATGCTTTTCGTTGTTTCCGGCTCTCATTTTAAGATCAAAAAC
>CAZCAD010000227.1:0-5885 GCA_964496525.1 uncultured Flavobacteriales bacterium
CCCGCGACCTCCACCTTGGCAAGGTGGCGCTCTATCAACTGAGCTACTCTCGCTTGAACCTGATTCAATGTCAATATCAGGGCCGACAAATATAATAAATTTGGGTATTCTTAGATGTTACATTATCCCAATTTCCTGCTTCGACCCAACCATTTCGCTGGATTTTACATTTACTAAGGTGAAAGATTAATTTCTACACCGTGATTAGAACTTTTTATACGCTGCTTTTTTGCTGTTTTTTTTCGTCCTCTTTCTCGCAAGTGTGGATAGATAATGGCGCTGAATGGCATTATGATTGGGACGCCATCTGGTGGGTTGGCTTTGATAAATTCAATTACACCGGCGATACGTTGATAGATGGACAGTTTTGCCAGAAGATCGAATCTGTGCGCTACACTTTTTATCCGGCGTATCCGGGTTCGCCGGTAATTTTTGAAGGAACGGGTGCATTAGCCGAGCATTACACCTACGTATCAGGCGATACTGTTTTTTGGAGAGATCAGGGTCAATTTTTTGTCATGCTCAATTTTGGAGCAGTTCCTGGTGATCAATGGATGGTTTCAACAGATCCGGCATCCGGCGATTGTGATGATACATCCTACACCGAAGTGGTAGATACCGGAACAGTTATCATCAACTCAACTTCGTATCGTTACATAGATATTCAACCAACTTCTAATTCGCCTATTGGTCATGTAGGAAGATTTGTGGAGCGATTTGGAAATATGAGTTCGGGCTTCGGCTATTTTTCATACCCCTTTCCGAGCTGGGTTCAGTGCGATTCCTTAACAGGAATTTATGAATGGGGAGCTTTCGCTTTCAAATGCTTCTCAGATGACTCTTTTACGCTATACAATCCAAGCGGAGAAGATTGCGAGTACTTGTGGACGCATCTGGACATTTCAGAAATTGGATCTCAAGAATTTTTAATCTACCCTAATCCTGTGGTGGATGATGTCACGATCCAGAGCAATGGCAAGCCATATGATCTGTTGATTTCGAATTCTAGCGGACAAATTCTCTACAGTCAATATGAAATTTCCTCATCTGAATACGTAGTGGATTTGAGTCGATTTGAGAGCGGAATATTTTTTCTTAGAATTGAGTCAGCCGGTGAGATTCTTTATAAGAAAATCTTAAAGCACTAACTTTAGGGATTAATGAAAATTCGATTCACACAAAAGTTGGCCATTTGTCTTCTCCTGTTTCCCCTTGGATTGATTTCTTGTAAAAGAGAAAGTAAACGAATTCTTGGGAGCTGGGATATTTGGCGAATTGACACCTGCGGAACTTCTTCTTCCATCACCCTTGAAGACGGAGAGTGTATTAATACTGCTCTGCATCCGGATTCAACGATCAAATGTGAAATTACGCACGATTATTGGGGAGCTCCGATCGACGATAATTATACGCTTTCCGGAAATTCAATTAAACGAGATTCTGGAAACAACTGGTCAAATCTCTACTATATGTACGATAAAAAGAATGACGAACTTGAGTTGCATGATGACTTGCTCGTTGATATCACTTATTACCTAAGAAGGAATTAAGAGCCCTAATTTACTTCTTCCACAACTGTATTCTTCATATGCATGCCATGAATCATTCCGTCCGATTCACAGATACGGTGCGTACCCTGAAAAACTCGTCCAGATTGTTAGCGTAAATACCGAGAAATAACATCCGTTCGAGAAGAGGATTGTTCACGTCAAGTGACTCCTGCAAGACTCTTTCATTGAATGAAAGCCAACTCAGTTCTCGATTAAATAATTCCATGATAAATTAGGGACTGTCTCAAAATAAAAATACCAGCTAGATTTAGAACCCAGCTGGTATTTTCACCTCAAAAAACTATGTTTCCATGAAAAAACAGTTCGAAGGTACATCTATATTTTTAATCTGCAATGTTTTCTTCAAAAATTTTAAAAAAAAAATTATTCCAGCAATAAATTACATCCCCGAAAGTCAGAATTATCAAGCCTTCCGAGTACCTTAAATTTCTTTTTATTTTCTTCAAAAATTCTTCCGAGATCGTCCGTTGCGATAAAACTACAGCTATAAATATTCGCTAAGTCGATAACATTTATTCCACCCGATTTTGAGTTGGTATAGGTAAACGGATCATTGTACTCTCGAATAACAATCTTCATCCATGGCGGACACTCAAATACTCCATCGCCCTTTGAATATGCTTGCGAGAGTAATTCTGTCATCCCATATTCCGAATGAATGTGATCTAAATTGAACTTTGACTTCAAGATTTCGTGAAGCTCTTCCTTGGGAATTTCTTTTCGCTCACCTTTCATTCCACCGGTTTCTATCACAATCTGGCCGTTAAGATTTGGCTTGAACTGCTCAGCCAAATCCATTAGTTCATAGGAAACCCCAATCAGAAATATTTTTTGATCTCGATTTCCGGCCAGGACCTCGACGAGTTCAGGGTAGTTCTTAAGATAGAATCCACTCTCTTTTTTGCCTGATAACTTGATCAAGTGGTCAACCATGTAGACGAGTGAAGATCCCTTTCGCTCGAGATAAGACGGAAGTAATCCAAGAATAACGTAATCGCTCGGCTCACCGTAGAATAGCTGAAAACTTTTCACAAAAGAATCTTCGCAGATATTTTTTTTATAAACGAAGTGCTGACTTTGAGTTCCATCTTTTGTACCACTACTTCTAAAAATTAATTCGCTTTTTCCATCAAATGAAATTATTTCCCTTCCTTTAAAAAATTCGATAGGTAGAAAGGGTATTTGTTCGATACTGCCAACAGCTTCTACATCGCAGCCAACCAAATCACAATAGCTTCTGTAGGTAGTATTGGAAAAGTATTGAAAACGAAAGACCTGTAAGGCTTTACGAAGGAATTCAACCTCACTTCGAAGAGTGAATATTTCATCGGTATGAAAAGGTAATTTTTGCAGTTTTCTTGCGTTTATTTACTAATTATTGAATTATCTTTCGGCACACTGACACGATGAACACAAAAGTAAGTTTAATTTTTAGCGGATTCGCCCTAATTTTCTTTTTAGCTTCTTGCTTTAAAGGGGAAGTCTATCCTAATGAACCTTATATTTCCGACCCCCTTTTTGTTATTTCCAATGATAGCGCGGTTTTGACTTTTTCCTTTACTGATGGCGACGGTGATATTGGAATTTCGGATGGAGATACATTACCTCCTTCCCCATTCGTTCCAAATTCATATTATTATTTCAATCTATATTTAGAGTACTATGAGAAAGTTGACGGGTCGGGGTGGCAGCCAGGTTTAGACTTTGAAGGAGATTCAATCGTCTTCGCATATCGGCTTGAACCTATCATCGTAAAAGGCAAGAAAAAAGGGATAAAAGGCACAATGGACATCGCAATTAATCCGTTTTATAATATCGCCTCCCTGGAATCTGATACAATAAAGTATCGAATCAAGTTAATAGATCGAGCCCTGAATGAAAGTAATTACCTTGAAACCGGAGAAATTTATCCCTTCCAGTAATTATTATACCCTGCTGGATTTTTATCAGACGTTTGTTACATCCACTTTGTGAAAGTTTGATACCCAAATTAATTTTTAAATTAGCGCTCTAAGCGAAACAAA
The DNA here is from genome assembly GCA_964496525.1 of uncultured Flavobacteriales bacterium. GTDB lineage: Bacteria > Bacteroidota > Bacteroidia > Flavobacteriales_D > Crocinitomicaceae > JAKSBJ01. Next base: position 3,596 of record CAZCAD010000227.1, read on the forward strand.
TGTTGGTTTACATACTTTCTCGCGGAGCTAACTTGTACTCCACATCCCGAATTTTTAAAGCGGCAACCACACAACGGCATAATGTCCGTGTGATTGATCACATGGAATGTGATTTATTAATTGAAGAAGGAGAATATAAAGTGGTTTTTAATGATGAGGTTTTAATAAAACCCGACATTGTTGTTCCGCGAATTGGTAGTTCAGCTACTTATTATGGTACCAGCGTCGTCCGTCATTTTGAAATGATGGGCTGTAAAGTTTTGAATCCATCAATGGCAATTCAAAATTCCAGAGACAAATTTAGAAGCCTCCAAATATTAATGGCGAGTGAAATTCGAGTTCCAACAACTTTTTTCTCTTACGACATGCATTATGCCGAGCGAATTGTGGAGAAAAAGTTAGGCTATCCATTTATTATTAAGGTACTCGAAGGAACTCAGGGTAATGGTGTTTATCTGGTAGAGAATGAGTTGAAGGCAAAAAAACTCTTTGATGACTTAACACTCCAAAAAGCTAAAATTGTTCTACAGGAATTCATTGAAGAGTTTAGGGGAAAAGACATACGGGCTTTTGTTATCGGCGATAAAGTAGTTGCGGCCTACATGCGTGTGGCGAAGGGAAATGATTTTAGATCCAATATTCATCGTGGTGGAACCGGTAAAATAGTTCACTTGACTGACGAAGAAAAAAAACTGGCGGTCGGAGCCGTTAAATGTTTAGGATTAGATGTCGCAGGTGTTGATATTTTAAGATCTCATAAAGGATCTATGGTTATTGAAGTCAATTCTTCTCCGGGTCTGGAAGGAGTAGAGCAGTATACTAAAATCGGGGTCGCAGAAAAGATAGTTGAGTTTATCGAAAATATGTAGCTATGGAAATAAATGGTGAAGAAATTAGTCTCGGTCAGAATAAGCTGCTGAAAATACCCATTGCCAATCTGCCTTCAGGAACCAAAATTGATCTTCATGTCCATGTATTTCGAAGTAAGAATCCCGGTCCTGCCTTATTGGTAATTGGAGGAGTCCACGGAGATGAAATAAATGGTGTTGAGATTGTACGACGAGCGGTAAAGTCGAATGTTTTTGATAAGTTGAAATGTGGATCAGTGATAGCCATTCCGCTATTGAACGTGTATGGATTCATCAACTTTTCGCGCGAATTTCCGGGCGGTAAAGATGTTAACCGAAGTTTTCCCGGAGCAAAAAAAGGATCCCTGGCTTCAAGGATAGCTCGAACATTGTATGATAAAATTTTGCCTCATGTTGATATAGGATTGGACTTCCATACAGGTGGAGCGAGTATCTACAATTACCCTCAGGCAAGAGTATATCGATCAGATGAGAAAAGTTTGGAATTGGCGAGACAATTTTCAATGCCCTATTTGATCAAGACAGGCTTAATTGCCAAGTCGCTTAGAAAAGTAGCTCACACCAAAGGAATACCCATGGTCGTTTTTGAAGGAGGCGAATCTTTGCGAATAGACGAGTTTTCTGTTAGGGAGGGGATGAAGGGTATTCGTAGAGTTTTGTGTGCTAATAAGATGATTCAGAAAAGACCGCTTCTCAATAATGTTATCGTACTTGAGGTAAATACATGGATTCGGGCATCGCGTTCGGGTATATTCAGAGTAATTAAGAAATCAGGAGACATAGTTGAAAAAGGTGCGGTGCTGGGCGAAATTACTGACCCAAATAACGCCTTTGTATCAAAGGTCAAAGCTCGACAGGCCGGAACTATTTATGGGCATAACAACAACCCGGTAATAAATCAAGGCGATGCTTTATTTCATATTGGCTATAGCATAAAGGACAGGTAGTGTCTATTTCCGACCGGATACTAAGTCAAAAGGTCATAATTGACCTCGACAGAGGATGAAAGTTTTGACTGGGTTCTTTAGAGAACGTTGATGCAAATCAGGATCGAAGAAGATACCACAAACACAAGTGTGCCGGAGATTACTAAGATTTTTTCGCGAGAAGAAATTCGCTTTTCACTTTGGAACATGTTATCAAATAAGTAAGTTGCTATTTTTTCCATAAGGGTTGAGTCGGTTATAACTAAGTAAGTCGCGTAGGTATTAATAACCTACATATATAGAAACGCAAAAATAAAACAAGGGTTGGCCTATTTTGTTAAAAAAAAATGCAAATTAAATCTTAGCATCCAGTAGACCAATGACTTAGTTTACCGAAGTAAATCGCGTATTCTGTCCACTTTATTTCTTAACAAACCTTTAAGTCTCCAACCCTTGAGGTATTAATAACGTTCTTTTTAGTGAATTCTTCGTATT
>CAZCAD010000228.1:0-2890 GCA_964496525.1 uncultured Flavobacteriales bacterium
AGCACAGTTCCTTTCGATGGCCCGGACCTTTTTCTTTCTATCAATGTTTCTCCTCTGAACTCTGTGATATAATTTTTTGCAAGCTATTCGAAAAGTTCAAAGATATCTTCCAATTCAAAATCTTCAAGGTGTAAAAGTTGAAATGCCTGTTTCTAGGAAGTCTCCCCTGCCGGTAGGCAAGGTTTGAAAATCTATCGATTTTCCTCAATAAATTCGGCAATCGTCCTTACAGAATGGAAAATCTTTACTCCCTCTTCAGGGTCTGGAATTTGGAGTTTGTAATTTTCATTCACCAAAACAATAAGTTCCAGTGCATCAATGGAATCCAAGCCGAAACCTTCACCAAAAAGCGGATCGTCGTACTCAATTTGTGATGGATCAATATCTTCCAGATTCAACTGTTCGATAATCTCTAACTTCAACTTGTCCATCAATTCACTCATCGGATCTTTTTTCGTCTGCTAAATTATCAATATTTAATAGTTGTAGCGTATAACCTTGGCTAACGCTGAAGGTGCACTAGCGTGTTTTTTCACATAAGGGTTCGTATCATCCCAAACATAACCCGCCAATACAGAGCAAATTTGATCCTTTATTGTCTGTTTAATTTCATCCGCAAAAAAGATGCTTTGCAATGTTCCGTCGTACCAATAGTTTACATACGACCGAAAAACGTCTACTCCTTTTTGAATATGTTCTACATAATCCATTTCCCAATTTGCTTTTTCACCTCTTAATTCTTTCGCCACCAAACCTGCGGCGAGGTAAGCAGACTCCAAGGCAAAAGTCACGCCAGATGAAAATATGGGGTCGAGAAACTCGGTACTATTACCCGTCAAGACGAAGCGATCTCCATAAAATTGTTTCACCGATATGGCAAAAGCCTCGATTTTTTTTGGCTCGAATACATGTTCGCAGTCTCCAAATCGATTCTTCAGTATTTCATTCTGATTCAAAAGAGATTCGAAATCATGATCAGCTAAATCACCGACAAATCCAAGAGAAGTTCGGCCATTCGAAAATGGAATTACCCAAACCCAGAGGTTTTGATTTAGTACGACAACCTGGATTCTATTTTCATCCTCATTTTTGGGTCGATCGCCTTCTATAAAATGTGTAAAGTGAGCTGAACGTGGTGGCTGATCAGATGGTTCGCTTAAGTCCAGAAGCCTCGGTAACACTCGGCCATATCCGCTTCCATCGATTACATATTTTGACTGAATAGTGAGTTCGGAACCTCTTTCTACTAATTTAGTATTAACACCTTCCTCTCCAAATTCAATCGCCACAACCTCTGTTTCGTAAAGTACTTTAACGTCCATTTCCACTACCTTATCTGCCAATACTTTATCAAAATCCGCTCGCGGTACCTGCCATGTCCAGGTCCACCCTTCGGTATATTGTTCTGAAAAATTAAAGTCACAAACCCCTTCTGATGAAATAAACTTAGCCCCAAATTTTTTCTGAAATCCGGCTTCTTTAACGGTATCGATCAGCCCGACCTTATCAAGGATATCCATGCATCTCGGTAGTAGACTTTCACCAATTACAAAGCGAGGGAATTGCGTTTTTTCCACTACGATTACGTCAATGCCTTGCCTCCGCAACTCTGCCGCAGCAACACTTCCGGATGGTCCGGCCCCAATAATGAGGACTTCGGTTAAATGAGAATTTGAAATAGTCGTATGGTTTGTGGCAAATATAGAATTTAACGACATAGAAGTTTATCGGTCAACTAAATTAATCCTTGTTAATTATCGTAGTAAAATTCGAGCTCAACTATTTCGAAACCTTTCTTTTTATATTCTCCAATAATTGCATTGCGCTTTTCTTGAAGAATTTTCTTGTCTTCTCCCAAGCGGTAATCTAAAAAAGTAACTAGTGTTAAGTCAAGGATAAACGAGATTTAGGATAGTAGTAGGGCGAAGATCAAGAAACAGGATTTCATAAATATTTTTTTCGCCCTCAAAATGTACGAATTAAGTTCTTGGTTATCAGGTCTAAGGGCAGAGATTCTAATGCTTGATTTTGTATAGATTGAGGGAGATTTTGCTACATTTGAATGAGTCCAACCATGAACCCCGCCATCCGAATATCTGCTCGAATAATTAACTTCCTGAACAAGAACCAGGGAAGTGGAAACTATGCGGCCTGGCGTAAGTGGTGGGAATTAGAAAAAAACTTACACAACCGGATTCAACGAAACAGCCATGAGTAAAAAAGACCAATCAAATCAAAGAAGAGATTTTCTCAAAAAGTCGGCACTTGGAATAATCGGCACAGGTCTCGGCTATTCGGCTTTATCGAAGGTTGAAACATTCGACTTTAGCTCCACTTCATTCAATTCTTTCCCTGAATTTAAGGAAGGGCTGGGCCTCGACCCAAACATTACCTATTTCAATACGGGAAGCCTGGGCCCCTCACCCAAAGTAGTCTTGGAGAGAGTGATTGCCGTTTCGCGCGACTTGGAAAAAAACCCTGTGGCCAAAAATTGGGGAGAGCTTGGAAAAAGTGCAGATAATGTTCGTCAGCAAGTTGCTGACTTTATAAATGCGGATATAGAAGAAGTTGTTTTAACAAGAAACACCACCGAAGGAATGAACCTCTTGGCAAACGGTTTTGATTTGAAGGAGGGAGATGAAATTCTCACCTCAACTGATGAACACCTCGGCGGCCTAAGCGGTTGGAATTTCTTGGAAAAATATCATGGCGCCGTTATTCGAAAAGTGGAGTTTCCAAAGCGCACTGACCTGAGTACCGACGAAATACTTGAATTGATCGAAGCGAAAATGACGGATAAAACACGTATCTGCAGTTTTATGGATGTCTCGACCATTACAGGAATGCGAATGCCGATGAAAGAAGTTTCTGAGCTCTGTAAAGAACGTGA
>CAZCAD010000228.1:2930-5881 GCA_964496525.1 uncultured Flavobacteriales bacterium
GCGGGTATGCTAAGAGTTGACGTCAAGGCCATGGGCGTGGATACCTTTGCAACAAGCGGCCATAAATGGATACTGGGACCAAAGGAAACCGGATTTCTATACGTTCGAAAGCAAGTCCGGGAACGATTAAATTCTATGCCCCTGGAAGCGGGATTTGGCACTTACACGGCCACTATGGGAACACGAAATGTTGCGAACATGCTTGGTTTGGGAGAGGCAATCAGGATTCAAAACGAACTGGGTGTTGGAAAAATTCATGCTCACAACCGAAGCATGGGAAAGGTGCTCAAAGGAAAGTTAAAAGGCATGGAAGGCTTAGATTTAATCTCTCCCGAAGAATCGACTCTTTTATCCGGAATTACATCTGTAACATTAAAAGACAAAACAGCAACTGAGGTTTACGAGGCCATGAGGGAAAAGAATATTATAATCAAACGACTTCAGGAGAACATTCTTCGGTTTTCAACGCATTGTTTTACGAGTGAAGGAGAAATTCAACTTTTGGTAGAAGAGCTTGCGGTTGTCTTAAAGTAAGTCGAGTAGGATATAATTGTGGGTCTTGTCACGAGTGGGACGCTCGCGCCGGCCTTAGGAGGAATCATGTCAAAACTTCGTCAGGCACTATAATTGTTCGTAACTCGTAATAACCTTATAATTTCATTTTTCTTCGAAGAAATTTACCTCGTGGCAACTTTACGGAGCATGATTAAAAACATAAAGCGCTACCTGGCTAAGCCACAAATCTGAAATAGTTTCCCTAAAAGACGCTAAGGGCAGTTTGATATGCTACGAATCCTACCAATACAACTAAGTATGGTTTGTAATCTTTCTTATTCCTGATATCCCTAATCAATAAGTAAAGAATGACCAAATTGATTAGCGTGAAAACGCAGCTTACCATCAAGAAACGGTCGCGAACAATGTAAAAGATGAATATTCTTCCGACGGATGGCGTGACAAATAGGAAGGCGATTCCAATCATATAGCGCATATGAGCCATCGTCTTTTTCCTGTTCACAATTGCCAGGGTGTAATAAACAATTAACAGAATGAAGATAGAACCGGGCATTACTAAGGCCGGACCTCCACCTTTTGCAAAACCGCTCAAAATTGGTGGAATCAATGAAGCCAGAAGCACCGGAAAGAGAAAGTATGAAACTCTTCCCAAAATTCGGTGCAGATCTCGTCGATTAGATCGAATTAACAAAGGTTGCACAATCAAGAGCACGATCCAGATCGAAGCTACAATAGTATGAATATGAATGTAGATATCGTTCTCAGGTTCGAAATTTGGAATCTGAATAAAATAGGTTTTGTAAAACCCAAAAAAGGTCATTGGGATGAGCAAAGTCATCCAAATCCATAAGTTTTTATATCCTTTTTCCATTTTTTAATTGATTCGTACTCCTATCGCGCAGACGTCATCCTCTTGCTCCTCACTCAGTTGAGCAATTCCAATGGTAGGAATAAGGAAAAGAAGAAAAATGAATCGCATAGAATAGGATCTTGCTCTAATTTAATGATTTTCGATAAATCGATGCGAGGATTAAGTTCCGTCATGAAAATTGAACAAAGCGCGGCAAAAAAGTCATAAATGTAGTTATTGATTATGAACTGCTTGCTCTTTAAGTCCATAAAGTCCGTCACTTTGACATTGACTTTACTGATCACCACATTGTGTTTGCGCGCTCAACCAAATTTTGAATGGGCGAAAAGCATGGGAAGTTCAGGTACATTTGGTTTTGATTTTGGTTATTCGATTGAATCCGACGGTTCGGGCAATGTTATTTCGGTTGGACAGTTTTTTGAGACAGCCGACTTCGACCCGGGAACGGGTATTTTCAATTTAGTTGCAGGAGCATTTCTAAGCAACGGTTACATCAGTAAGTTAGATCCCAATGGGGAGTTTACTGTAGAACGGAAGCTACTGTGGAGCCGGTAATTATTATTCTTTATATTGCATGCTGTTAAAACTCAAATAAGATGAAAAAAATACTAATTGCTTCATTGGCTCTGACTGTAGTTAATTGTGGTGAAGCTCAGGAATCAAACAAGGATACCTCAAATAACTTATCGGACACCTTAGCAGTTGATTCTGTGGCCGTAGAGGATGATGGAATCCAATATTTCGAAGACTATGCTCGATTTGATACCAAGACCAAACTGTACGAAGCATTTGGCGAAGAAAACCTTGAAGATTCGGAGACCTGGTATGCGGAAGGTACCGTTCGGGTAGCAATAACGACTTTGACGGATCCGAATAATGGAAATGTAATACAATTTAGTTGGGACGAAGAAAACGAAGAGGCGCTTTCTTTTATTGAGACCTGGAATAGAAATTGGCGTGACGAGAATGCCAAAGATCAGCGAATCGAATCTAAAGAGGGGATTTACACCGGAATGTCTCTGGAAGATCTGGTTGCCTGGAACGAAGGCGAGAATTTTGAGTTTAGTGGTTTTGGATGGGACTACGCCGGCGGTGTTTTTGCGGGCGCAGAAAGCAAAATAAGCAAGTCTAAAATTAATTTGACTCTTGACTTGAAAGATGAAGGGTATGAGACCCACCTTCATTTAGTGGGTGATGGATCTCATCAAAGTTCGGACGAAGATGTAAAGGGGGCGCCTATTGTTGTGGGGACAATCGTGTATAATCTTTGATATAAATAAGTTTCTTTTGTTGGTGGGCCGCAGCAGCCCAGCTACTGCGGAGCCGCGGTTTGTAATGGAAAAATTTCCCTGTTTAATAGAGTCACACACTTATAAAGCCCACAGCAGCTCGACTTCTTAAATCTCATTCTATTCAGGTTCCCATCCACAACAACATACAAAGGGACCACTTCCAAAAAATATCGAGTCTAATTCGGCGCGGTCTTCTTCGCATTCGGTTTCAGGTACTTCTTTTTTATAGATAATTCCCTCACTGTAATAGTCGATGGTATCTGCCTCAAACC
>CAZCAD010000229.1:0-5872 GCA_964496525.1 uncultured Flavobacteriales bacterium
AAGAAGTCAAGGATTTTGAAAATAAGAGATGGTATATCAGTGCAAAGAGATATGAGATAGCACTGAGGAACAACTATGAGGACAGCGATCCGGTTCCTGAATTTCTGGCATTGGCTGAGGAAGCCAAATTGACTAAGGATATCATGTTAGTCTGCTATGTTTACAGCACACTTGCCTGGCATTATTATCTAAAAGGTGAAATTTCAGAGGAATTAAAATACCATTTGATACAAGTTAAATTACTGGAAAAGGGACACTCCAATACAACTTTTTATGCTGACCTTCTAAATAGAATTGGTATTGTCAATTTTACCCTTGACAGGTTTGATGTCGCTGAAAACTATTATCAACAGTCACTGGATGTTGCCCAACCAATTGGGGATAAAAGTTTTTTGGCGAGAATTCATATGCGATTATCTGAGGTTGCCCGGGAGACCGGCGACTCAAGCTCAATAAGAAAGCATTCTAAAATATCACTTGAACTGGCCGAAGAAACCAATGACAGCACATTAATAGCCATGATTAAGATCGGCTTTATTGATTTATTATTGGATGAAGGTGACTTTAAGAAAGCCATTCTTTATTGTGAAGAAGCCATAAAGGCATTTCAAAAAGAAAATTATCAGCGACTTTTAGGTTTTACATACGCCCAACTTGCTAAGGCTCAATTTAAGGAGGGAGACTATAAGGCAGCTAAGTTAAGCGCAGAAAAAGGCTTGGAATTAGCAGAAGCAAATAAGCTGGTACTGGAAATAATTAATTGCTCGGATGTTTTATTTCGAGTGCACGAAGAGTTAGGGCATCCTCAAATTGCCATCGATTATTATAAAAGACACATTGAACTTAAGGATAGCCTCAGAGGGACTCAGCATTCAATTGAAATTACGTCCATAATGAACGACTATGACGCCACTAAAAAAGCATACACGGACAGTATAACTCAGATGAAACAGAAGCATGCGGCCGAATTGAAGCATGAGACCGAGTTGCAAGAAGAAAGAAATTTAATTTATTTGGCAATTACAGGGGCTGGCTTCTTCCTAATTTTGGCTTTGATCCTCCTGAGGGGATTTAATCGCAAAAAAAGAGATAATGAGCTCATTAATACTGCTTATGACTCTTTGGAGGAAAAGAACAATGAGATTTTAGATTCAATGGCTTATGCCAAGAGAATTCAAGCAGCCATCCTTCCTCCGGATCGTGAAGTCAATGAAAAATTAAAGAATAGTTTTGTCCTCTATAAACCAAAGGATATTGTTGCCGGTGATTTTTATTGGTTGGAAGAAAAAAATGGTGCCATTCTATTTGCCGCAGCAGATTGTACCGGTCATGGAGTTCCGGGAGCGATGGTCAGTGTAATATGTAACAATGCCCTAAATCGATCCGTCAGAGAATATGATTTATCCGATCCCGGAAAAATTTTAGATCGGGCAAGAGAAATTGTCATTGGTGAATTCGAAAAATCGGATGAAGAGGTGCAAGATGGGATGGATATTGCACTTTGTTCTCTTAATGGAACCTCGCTGAGCTATGCGGGTGCCCATAATCCGCTTTGGCTAATACGAGATGGTGAAATAATCGAAACTAAAGGCGATAAGCAACCCATCGGTAAGTTTGATAAAGCTTCGGCTTTCATCACTAAGAGTATGGAACTGAAGCCGGGTGATACTTTCTATATTTTTTCCGATGGCTATGTAGATCAATTTGGAGGCGAGAAGGGTAAAAAATTCAAACCGAAAGCACTGCGGCAGTTGCTGTTATCTGTCCAAGATAAAACAATGAGTGACCAGAAAATTCTCATTAACGATGCTTTTGAAGAATGGAAAGGGGAGTTTGAGCAGGTCGATGATGTCTGTATGATTGGAGTACGCATTTAGTGTACGAACTACAATGTATGACGGAATCGATCCCGAACGAGGGAACGCAGTGACCGAGCTGAGGAATCTTACTGATTAAATTCCAAACTTGACGCCTGCATGACGGGAGCGTGCCTTTGAGAGGTACCTAAACTCTTAAAAATACGTATATATATTCTGTGATTATAATTGCATCTAAGCGATGATAGAATCCTTGAAAAATATTGATACCGATCTATTCTTATACCTAAACGGAATTCATAGTCCATTCATGGACACCGTGATGTGGTACGTTAGCACAGCCTGGCCATGGCTTCCTCTCTTCGCTTTTGCTCTTTATTATTCTCATAAAAAGTTCTCGTGGAAAGGGACAGCCATTCTTGTGGGCGGCTGTGCGCTTTGCATTTTGTTCGCAGATCAGATTTCTGTGAGAGGATTTAAGGACCTTTTTCAACGATTCAGGCCAACACACAATACCGAAATTGGAGATTTGGTTCATACGGTTATGAAACCAAACGGAGAAGAATATCGAGGAGGGCTATACAGTTTTGTTTCTTCTCATGCAGCGAACTACGGGGCAATTGCCACTTATCTTTTCCTTCTATTTAGATCATACTCCAAATGGTGGTGGTTGCTGTTCGCATGGTTTGTTTTAATCTGCTACAGTAGAATTTACCTCGGCGTCCACTATCCTGCCGATTTATTTTGTGGTGGTCTTTTGGGATTTGGTATCGGACTAGGCATTTACCAAGGTGCTAAAAAATTGTTGGCGGCGTCAGTCCCGACTTCAGTCGGGGAAAAGCCATTATCTTAGCAGCGATGTCAACGGCGTCAATCATTGGATTAGTATTTCTGGGTGGTGGCCTCGGAAGCCTCAGCCGCTTCGGTGTTGGAAAACTATCCTTGCAATTTTATGAAGGCAAATTCCCATTGGGAACCTTGGCAGCCAACTTTATTGCCTGTTTAATACTGGGGCTTACTATCTACTTCCTTAAGGACAGACTGGCCGAACATGAATGGGTAAAATACCTGGTAATCATCGGTTTTTGTGGCGGATTTTCAACTTTCTCAACCTTTAGCGAAGAAACCCTTAGATTATTCCATGATGGATTATTTGGAATCGGAATTCTGAATATTTTGATCAGCCTGATTCTTGGAGTTGGGATTTTGTGGGTGTTGGTGCGGTAGATTTTTAACCGCAGGGTACCTTTAGATTCAATCCCTGGTGTTAAGTTAAGTGTGTTGTGTCGGGTAAGTAGAAGTAATTTTTGTATTTGACAAGGCAAAAAAAAGGCACATAGCCTGAGCTACGTATAGTTTTTTTAACGCAGTCAAATGGAAAAAGGACGAGACTTGGCTCGGCTAAAACATACTTAACTTAACACTAGTTTTATTGGAAGTTTAATATAGAATTTCAAAGAACCTGAGGAAGAGGGGTGAACTAAGCAGAGTTCTAGCTTAATAGCTATTTTGCGTATTAGTCCTTTCTTCCTTTTGGGTATGGTGCCATTTAGAATTTTAAGCACTAGGAAGAGGTAAAATGTTGACTGATGTAACAATCAGTTTATCGTTCTTAGGTCGTAATACATTTCATGTTTTAATAAATATCACTTTTTGACTTCTCAACCTCTTAGCATTCAAACAGTTCTTCCTAACACCTTGATTCCCACCGACAGACTTCCTATATTGTTGCAGCTACCGGTGTTAAAGTCATTGTTAAATGACGACACAGGCGAAAGTAGATTTTGGGTCAGGTCGAAGGAAAAAATCTCTTTATAACCACAGCGATAGAACGATTTTTTTAACCTGCTATCGGCAAGGCAGGCTTAGTGGTGGCACAAAAGACACCCTGGATTAGCCGTAGGTTTATCCTTGACATGACATTAGAATGAAGAAATACCTTTTACCACCAGAATTTCAATTTAAGGATTATCATACGCAGGCCAAATTCGAATTGACGTGGAAGCTCTTTGTGTTCAATTCGGTTTTTCTGGGGCTGATTACATTAGCTTATCTCTTTTTTGATAGAGGTGCCTTTTGGCAGGCCCTGTATGCATGGGTGATCGCCATTATTCTGCACATAATATTCTATCACACACGGCGCTATAGGAGGGTCGGCTTTGTTTATTCTTTGCATGCTGCATTGTTTCTGGGCTATACATTGAATTATATACCCGATGTTGTTCATGGAATTGAATTCTTTTGGATGATCCTGTTCACGCTTTATACCTTTTTTGCTATTGGGAAGTTGGAAGGATATCTGATTCTATTTGTTAACGGGATTGGAATCACTGCCTACTTTACCTACAGTTTCAGTGAAAACATTAAAACTCTGGCAGAGCAGCTGGGAGCGTATCAGGTGTTTGCTACAATTATCAGCATATTAGTCGCTTGTATTCTAATCGCTTATATAGTCAATCAGTTCATTCAGCTCAATTTATACGCCGAGATGAAATTCAAAGCGGCCAATCTCGAACTACAGAATCAGAACCGACTCGTTCAGGCACAAAATGAAGAGAAGACGATTATGTTAAAGGAGATTCATCATCGTGTAAAAAATAACTTGCAGGTAATCTCAAGTCTACTTCGCCTTCAGTCTTATGAAATTTCTGAACAGTCCTCCAAGGTTCACTTTAAGGATGCTGTTCACCGAGTGGCCGCGATGGCTTTAATTCATGAGAAAATGTATCAGAATAAGAATCTTTCTAAAATCGATTTGAAGGATTATCTGGAGTCTTTGGCTGATGAATTGATTCAGACCTATGGCGAAGATATCGAGATTGAACTGGAAATCCTTTCTGATTTGCGAAGCCTTGAAAATGACACATTGGTTCCTGTCGCGCTAATTTTCAATGAGCTCATTTCAAATTCATTGAAACATGCTTTTGTTGGGCGCAGCCAGGGAAAAATTTATGTAGAACTCTGTGAGACAAAGCATTCTGATATTTTTAGTTTAATGTATAAAGACGACGGAAGCTGGAACGAATCTGTACCAGAAAGCTCTTTTGGTTTGGAGTTGATTGCTACCCTGACAGAACAATTGGATGGAAAGGTGGATCGCACGTTTGAAGGTGGCACCAAGTATGAATTTATGCTGAAGGATGTTGGATAAATTCAAGGGCCGCAAGAATATCATCCGTTCGGCATTCTTGATTAATCACGGCAGAGCCAATTCCACTTAACAAAGTAAAATTAATGGCTGAACCTTGATTCTTTTTGTCATTCTGCATTAATTCCAGAACTGATTCATTGTCAACTGATGACCAATCCAGTTTTGGAAAAGTTCGAACAATGAAATCTTGAATTTCAGCGAGATCTTTTTCCTGAATTAACCCCAGTTTTTTTGACAGCCATGACTCACCTAACATTCCCCAAGCGACTGCCAAGCCATGAGGAACAGGATAACCGAGATTAAGAAAAACACCTTCAATCGCATGGCCAAGTGTATGTCCAAAATTCAATTTTTTGCGATCACCTTTCTCAAAAGGGTCCGACTCAACACAATCAGCTTTTAGTTTTGCCGAGACTTCAATATATTTTACTATTTCTCCTCTATGAGCCAAATCCACCGAAAGGAGATCATTCCAGTGCTTCCGATCAAAGACAAGTCCATGCTTTAGCATCTCAGCCAATCCCGCTCGGATTTGATCTCCATCTTGGGTAGCGATAAAGGCGGGGTCAATCCAAACAGAATCCGCAGGACCGAATACACCAATTTGATTTTTATACGGCCCCAAATCAATACCCGTTTTACCACCAATTGCTGCATCGGCCTGGGCTAAAAGTGTTGTTGGAACATTGATGAATTTCATTCCTCTTTTAAAGGTAGATGCAACAAACCCTCCAATGTCGCAAATGACTCCTCCACCCAAATTTATGAGTAAATCGTTGCGACTGAATTCGTATTCAGTCAAACTCTCCCAAAGCTGCGAACAGATTTCAAGATTCTTGTTTTCTTCTCCTGAAGGGATTTGAATGATCTCTACATTTTTTAAAGCCTCAACACTCGCGACTAA
>CAZCAD010000230.1:0-5870 GCA_964496525.1 uncultured Flavobacteriales bacterium
ACTTCTGACCCCGAGTTTGTACCGCAAGCTCCCCGTCTATATTAGCGGACTAAGACCCGGAGATATTATCACCTCGATTGACGGAAGGTGTTTCGCCAATTCTGATGAGCTGGGCGATTACATCCGCACAAAATCGACTAAAGAAATTACGGTAAACTTCTTTTCGCTGGATACGTCTAAGACCATTGCGACAGAATTAATTACCGCTGAGGAAATGGAGATTCTCACCAATGAGTTTATGAGCAGTGCCGTGATGGGCGAAAACGGAACTTTTACAATTAGTCAGGTCGATGCAGATAAATATCGTGATCGGGGCGATCCCTATAAATATTTTAAATGTGCCGCTCCCACAAATAATACGCACTGGGATTTTCAAACCTATAGTAGTTTGGATGAAGCCAGGAAGCTGTCCAAATCCAGCGGTAAACCAATTCTGCTGGCTTTATTCGGCAGCTACAACTGCTGTAGTTACATATCTCTGGCCCAAGACGATTATCAAAGTTTAATGACAGGTGCGGCTGTTCAAGAATCCATTGACGAAAAATTTGTTTCCGTACTCATATTGAAGCCCGAAGCCTACGAGACCTATAAGGATTTCGAAATTCCTGCCGGCTCTCCGGCCTTACTTATTCTTGATGAAAATGGGGAGCTGACTAAATTCATGTCCTTAACATCGAAGACCTCCAACAAAAAGTTGATGAAGTTTCTCAGTAGAACGAAATAAGTGGATTCTGTCTATTTTACCCGAACGCCTATGACACAGATGTCATCGACCTGATCCAGATCTCCCTTCCAATTTTCGAACGCCTCATCGATTAGTACTTTCTGATCTTTCATGTTTTTATCCTGAATACTCAGTAATAATTTTCTGAGCGCTTTAGGTTTGAACTTCTTACCTCTCGGGCCACCGAACTGATCTACAAATCCGTCGGAAAAAATGTAAAAAGTATCACCGTTTTCCAGATCGAACGAATGTGTAGTGTAAGGCTTATGCTCGTTAAAGGAACCGATCGGTTGTTTATCTGCTTTTGTTTCGAGGATGGCGCCATCTTGTATAATCCACAAGGGGTTATTCGCTCCAGCATAAAGCAGTTTATTTCCTTTTAAAGAGCAGAGAGCGATGTCCATTCCGTCCTTCACCTCCTGCTCGCTCTTACCAAATGTCTCTTCCACCAGCTCATTTACCTTGTCAAGTATTTCACCCGGATCTCGAAGGCTGAATTCGCGAACGCATCTATTTAAGGCATTATGGCAAACGACGCTTACCATTGCTCCGGGAACTCCATGGCCCGTGCAGTCAGCGGCAGCGATAATCACTTTGTCGTCCACAGATTCCAGCCAATAAAAATCTCCTGCGACTATATCCTTAGGTTTGTAAAGGCCAAAAGAATTCGGTAGGCATGCACGAACAAATTTAGCCGGAGGAAGAATGGCTTTCTGAATTCGCTTGGCATACCGAATACTGTCCTTCATTTCGAGGTTGTGGATTTCTACTTGTTCCTTCTGATACTTTAATTCCGAAGTCCTGTCAGCCACCGTTGATTCAAGTTCCATTTGTCGCTTTCTGTAGGCGGAAGTCCGGATTCGATAGGCTGAGTAAAGAATGGTTACGAAAAGCATTAAATATATGAGATAGGCCCAAACCGACAACCACCATGGGGTCTGAATTACAAATGGATAAGATAATTCCTCACTCCAAACGCCAAATTGATTCTGGGCTTTTACTTTAAAAGTGTATTCTCCTTGCGTGAGGTTATTGAACGTAGCTTTATTTTCTGGTGACAGTGGACTCCAGTTATTCTCAGATCCTTCGAGCATATAGGAATACTTGAACTGTTGAGATCCGTTGATATCCGCAGAGGAGAAAATGAGAGAGACCTGGTTAATGAAATGAGGTAAAACCAGTCCATGTGGGGCATTTTGGTATTTCGAAATACTGTCAAAAACGACGGTGTTCAAATTAAGAGAACTATCAGCGATAAAATAATCTTGATCATTTTCTAAAGCGTGTTCGAGTTCTCGGTAATTGACAGCTTCTTGTTCAAGAAGAACATCGTTAAGCTGTATACTTGGGACAACAGAATCCATTTCATAAGTCGCTGCATTTATTGTCACCAGTCCCTTTGCGGAGCCCCACCAAATATTTTCTTCATCATCTATTGCCACAGATCCTCGATAAAACTGATTCATATTTAGGCCGCTTTGATTCGTGTAGGCAATGAATCGCTTACCATCATAAATGGATAAACCATTTTCCGTCGAGATCCAGAGATTTTCATTTTTGTCCTCAATAAAGCTCCTAATGTAGTTGTCGCTGAGACCATCTTCAGTTGTAAAATTGATGATCGCCCCATCAGACAATAGGTAAATTCCTCCGCCGTCAGATCCTACCCAGAGTCCACGATCATTTTTATATAGCGCCGAAATTTTCTTGGCTGGCAGTCCTTCTGCAGCAGAATATCTTACAAAACTGCCGGATTCATATTTCCATAAGCCCGAACCCTGTGTACCAATCCATATTTTTTCTCCATCCCTGCATATAGCATGTACAGCATCATTTGTGAACTCATTATCCGCATTATAGCTGGTAAAGTTTTCACCATCAAATTCCATCAGACCATTTTCCCTTCCAAACCACATATTGCCCTGTGAATCTTCAGTGATAGACCGGACGTTTGCGAAGTCGCCGTTCTTTTTTAAATCATAATTGGTCAGTGTATCATTTTTGAAGTGGAACAGGTAGTACATGGAGGCAATCCACAGATCGTCATTAGAATCGACGTAAAATTCGCGTCCGAGTTGATTCGGAGAATTCCTCATACGAACGAGTTCATCTCCTTTAATCGCTAAGTTACCATAGGTGTGAATCTGTACCCAAAGTTCATCCTTGTACCAAATTATGTCCATGACGTTCATGTTTTCAACTTCCTCCACGATTTGGACATATTTAAAGCCTTTCTTATTTAAGATGTTGACTCCTCCATTGTCAGTTGACATCCATAACCTTCCATGTTTGTCTTCTGCAAAAGATCGACTGGTATTGCTACTTAAGCCTTCATTTTTGTCATAATGAACGACCGTTTGTCCATCGAAAGAAAAAATTCCTTTTTGAAAGCAAGCCGTCCAAAGTATTCCGTCTCTATCAACCAGTACTTCCCAAACCAATGAACTCCCAAGAAATCTGGTATTTTGATAATCATAGAAATAGGTTCCGTCGAATTTGATCATCCCGTGTTCCGTCCCAAGCCATGCAGCTCCATTTTTCTCAAAGTCAATTGCCCTAACCGATTGGCGTATTACCTTTCCTGCCGGGTGTGTTCTAAAGCCGGTTCCATCATAGATACCTAAACCATTATTCCGTTGGCCAAGCCACAAGTCTCCGTCATTATCTTTCTGAATACAATAAATCGTATTTGACCCAAGGCCTTGTTCCGGTCCGTAGCGAAGGAATTTTTCGTCTTTCAAACATACTAAACCATTGTCCCAGGTTCCAAACCAAAAATTTCCCTCATCATCTTCCATTGTACAGTTAAACCAGGAATCATTCTCGGTCCTGAGCTCATAATTAAGAAATGTATCACCGTTAAACCTACTTACTCCTTTTTTTGTCGAAAACCACAGATTTCCATCTGAGTCTTGAAAAATATCCTGAACCGATTCATCGACAAGGCCATGGTCTGAAGTGAAGTGTAGAAACGAATATCCATCATATCGGACGACTCCCTTGTTCACAACGGCTATCCATATGTTCGACGCTTTATCACAAAACACGTCCATGACGGAAGCGGATGGAAGGCCGCTTTCGATTCCAAAATACTGCAAATCATAATTTGAAAAATCAGGTTTTTGAGGTTTAGCTGCGACGACCCTTCGGGGGTATTTTAGTTGAATCTCCGAGAAGTAAAAATCGACTGTGTCGGGCACGGAAAAACTGTCGTTTCCCGGAATGTTATAAGCCAGCTCGTAGTCTATCAATATGGTATCAGGTACCGGGGCGAGAATTGAATTCTTCCTATATCGAATTTTCTTACCTCGGCGTAAAGGAATCTTGCTTATCTCAAGGGAATCAAGTGGAATTCCTTCGAGTATTACCGGGACACCATGTGTGATCGTGTCCTGGGTGAAGACCGAAGATGAATTTGCTTCATTTTGATTAACTGCTTCATTGTCATCACAACTATGCACCATGGCGCAAAGTGTTGAACAATAGATTAACAATCTAAGCCAAAGACTAAAGCGAGATATAAATAATACCGGGTTCACTGCCAAAACACACAAGATATTAATTTGTGCGTAATCTTGTCAAAGTAATGGCCGTAGCAGGAATCCGACCTAATAGAGTTCCTTCTTATTTCAATCGAGCGGAATAAAATTCCAGTCCACCGCTGCTCCCATTTCGAGACAAAATGTTCCACCGATTCGTTTTTTCCTCACCTTCGACGGTATATTTCAAAACGATATTGAAAGTACAGGTCGGACCTTTGGCTTTATATTCATGATCTTCAGGAATGATTATCTCAGTTACCACGACATTCTTTTTATAATCATAGGTATTTCCCTTATTAAAAAAGCTCTTTGGTCGTAGCTCAAGTCCCTCATTCACAAGCTTCAACATCATTTTCTTTTCGTCCTCGGTTTGAGAGTAAAGTGAAGGAGCAAGGAATAATAGCATTAGAACTAAGGATATTTTCGTTTTCATCTTATTGTTTTTTTGATTTAAGTTAACGTAAACTAAACAATTGAGATACGGAAATTCAATATTTTACTTACTTCGCCTAAATTGAACCTTTCTAACAATCCGCTGTACTGAGTTCGGATCACCCATAATCATGGATTTTTTTGTGGAATACGATTAAAAAAGAGTCCATATGATAATCATGGAGAAGGAAGAGAGCACGAATATATTAAGTAGAATCAGCCGAGATGCGCGGCATTTTCAAATTATTTATTTATCGATATTTCTGGCATACGGAATGATCGAACTGGATTGGGAAATTAGCTGGATTCAGATTATTTCCGTTGTTAGTTCCTGCTTGATTACTCAATTTATCTGGACAAAAATAACAGGGGGTAAGTTCAGTAGTTTGAAGAGTGCTATGATAACTGCACTTGGACTTTGCCTGCTTCTAAAATCAACTTTCTTATTAACATTATGCCTCGCGGGAGTGCTGGCAATTTCAAGCAAATTCGTTATACGTATTAAGAAAAAACACCTTTTTAATCCCGCCAATTTTGGAATAATTATTTCCATTGTCGTTTTAGGTGATGCCTGGATTTCGCCCGGCCAATGGGGAAGCAGCGCTTTATTTCTATTTGTATTATCAGTCTTGGGCGGATTGATTTTATTAAAGATCGGCCGACTGGAAACGTCAATCGTTTTTATCGGAAGTCTGTTCTTGATGGAATATACGCGAACAGTTCTTTATCAAGGCTGGGAGATGGACGTTTTGATGCATAAATTTTCGAGTGGAACCCTCTTGCTGTTCACTTTCTTTATGATTACAGATCCTATGACCATTCCAAATTCAAAAAGGGCTAGAGTAATTTGGGCACTTATTTTGGCGACAGCAACTTTTGTATTGAGCAACTGGGTTCAAATCTATACCGCTCCTATCTGGATACTATTTTTTATGACTCCGCTAACCGTATTTCTCGATAAAATTTATCCGAGTCTGAAGTATGAGTGGATTAAACCTACCATCCACCTTGACCGAAAATCAAAGCCGACAAGTCAGGCTATCAATTAAAACAACAATATAATGAAAACGAAAATTTCAATTCTCACATTCTTAATCTGCTGCTTTAGCACGAATGGATTCTCATTTTGCGGATTCTATGTTGCAAAAGCAGATGCTAAACTTTTTAACAAG
>CAZCAD010000231.1:0-2723 GCA_964496525.1 uncultured Flavobacteriales bacterium
TCTGCATATTCAGTGCCGAGCCATTCAAGTGCGCCGGCTTTTAGAATGTAGTTTTCGAGAAGCCAGTTGATGGGAACTGTAACCCCCAATACGAAGATTACGGCAGCGCCAAGACCAACAGATGTTTTAACCGTTTTTGATACGGCCAGATAGGAACACATACCTAAGAAATAGGCGAAAATCATGTTCTCTATAAAAATTCCCTTTAGAGCTATATTTACATAATCTTGCATATCTGTCTAATTAATGGTCCTCAATTAATTCTTTATTTCTTGCCCGCTGCGCCCAGATAATTAAACCAACAACGAACAAGGCAAATGGCGGTAGAATAATGAAGTTGTTGTTCATGTAACCCATTGCGAAAAGACCGGATTCCTCTCCGGGTAAGTTATTTCCAAATAGCGGTATACCAAAGAAATTCCCGGAACCGAAAACTTCTCTGAACATTGCCACCATGACTAGTATAATTCCATATCCAAACGTATTTCCTATACCGTCCAGGAACGAAGGCCATGCTCTATTCGCCATTGCGAAGGCTTCAAATCGACCCATAATAATGCAGTTCGTAATAATCAAGCCGACAAAGACCGAAAGCTTTTCTGCCATATCCGGCATGTAGGCTTTGAGTATCTCGTCCACGATAATTACCAAAGCGGCGACGACTACCAACTGCACGATGATTCTGACTCGTGTTGGAATCAAATTTCTAAGCCATGAGATAATTACATTTCCAAAAGCAAGAACAAACAATACGGACACCGTCATTACAAGAGCCTGTTCGATCGATACGGTAATGGCCAGGGCAGAGCAAATTCCCAATACCTGCAATGTGACAGGATTGTCATTGTCGATTGGGTCGGTGAGCAGTCGTTTATTTTTCTTCGAAAATAAAGGCTCTCTGGGTGCTTTCACCTTCTTTTCCTTTTGCTCCGAATTTGTCGTTTCCTCCTGAGGAGTTTCCTCCCCAGCCCCGTCTGTCGCGTCATTTTCTTGATCTTCACTCATGTTTCAATCAATTGTTATTAAAATATTTGATGTAGACCTGAATTGTTCGATCTACCATTTCTTCAACACCTTTAGAAGTAATCGTTCCTCCTGTGATGCCGTCCACTCTGCCCGGTTGTGAACCGGATCCATCTTTAACTACCTTTATTTTCTTATAGACTCCATTTGTTGTAATTGATTCGCCCGCGTACTGATCATAGAAAAATGCCTGCTTGATTTCCGCTCCCAATCCTGGAGTTTCAGTCTTGTGGTCGAACTTTGCTCCATAAACGGTAGATTCATCACCGTCGATTGCGATAAATCCCCAAATTGGTCCCCAAAGACCGGAACCCACGACCGGTATGATATACTTGGTATCACCATCAATGGTAGCTATATACAAAGGGTAATTTCTGTCTTCTATGGTCAGATTCTTGTTCTTGTACTCTTTTTTGATGTCAATATCATCCGCTTCCCCATCGATAACGACGCCATCTGAATTCAGGACAACACAGTCATCCGGGTTA
Source organism: uncultured Flavobacteriales bacterium (assembly GCA_964496525.1). Classification (GTDB taxonomy): domain Bacteria; phylum Bacteroidota; class Bacteroidia; order Flavobacteriales_D; family Crocinitomicaceae; genus JAKSBJ01. The sequence goes on from CAZCAD010000231.1 coordinate 1,512, forward strand.
ATATATTGATTATAGAGTTCTTCTCCATTTTTCCGATCTGAATCAATCTTCAGTGCACTCAAAATGTCCATTTTCTTTTTAACGCTATCGTTCGCATCTTGCAATGGCTTCAGTTGAATGGATAATATGGTCAAAATCACTCCGACAACCACGACCAAAAAGATTGAGAAAATAAAAGTGTAGCCGGTTCCTTCTTTGTTAACTGCCATTAGTTGATGTTTTAAGTCTTTTTAATCTTCTTTTAATATTTGACTGAACGACATAGTGGTCAATCATTGGAGCCATAATATTCATAAATAATATGGCCATCATCACGCCTTCAGGAAATGCGGGATTGAATACACGTACCAGTATCGCAAAGGCCCCTCCGCAAAAGCCGTATATGTATTTTCCGGTAGATGTTTGAGCAGCGGTCACCGGATCTGTGGCCATAAAAACTGCCCCAAACGCAAACCCGCCCAGGCACATTTGAAATAGTGGGTCGAGTTCCATAAATGGGTTAGCCGGGAAGGCGTTGAAAAGCATTCCAATTCCCAATCCTCCAAGAATAAACGAAATCATCACTTTCCAGGATGCAATTCGCGTATAGAGAAGGAGGATAGCTCCTAATCCAATGGCTATTACTGATGTCTCGCCAATCGATCCGGGAATAAATCCGTAAAATGAATCCATGAAAGTCCATTTCTCCGAAAAAGCCGCAACAGAAGAAAAGACGGGTTCATCACTGGCGAAAGTCGCCAATTCTCCCAGAGGTGTGGCTCCGGAAAATCCGTCAGCCAACTCCCCTTTGTCCTTTAATTCTGATAATCCGGACACCCATACCTTGTCTCCTGACATCATAGTCGGATAGCCGAAAAATAGAAATGCCCGAGCGGTTAATGCGACGTTAACAATGTTCATTCCTGTTCCGCCAAAAACTTCTTTTCCAATCACTACAGCAAAAACTGTTGCAACCGCGACCATCCACAATGGAACATCGGCAGGAACAATTAAGGGGATTAACATCCCTGAAACGAGAAATCCCTCTTGAATAGCATGACCATTCTTGATACAAAATGCAAATTCAACACCTAATCCAACGGTATAAGATACAATAACAATTGGGAGGACTTTTATAATTCCATAGATGAGTTTATCTCCAAAACCTTCCCAATAAGGGAGATCAAAATTGCCTGATTCAACAACATAATGCCAATGCCCGGTATTGTACAT
>CAZCAD010000231.1:2756-3840 GCA_964496525.1 uncultured Flavobacteriales bacterium
ATGACCATAAACATCGTCCGTTTTAAGTCAATGCCGTCTCTGATGTGTGCGCCTTTTTGAGTCGTTTCACCTGGTGTGAACAAGAAGGTATAAAAACCATCCCACATTGGGTGAAATTTGGCCCATTTACTGTCTTTCCTGGGCTCAAACTTGCGCAATAATTTTTCTATAGACTTCAATTTATTTCAATTTATTTGTACAATTCTCTACATACATTCTCTTAACACTTCATCCAAACCTTGGCGAATTGTATCCTGAATCTCGACCTTGGACGTGCATACAAATTCGCAAAGGGCAAAATCTTCTGGTGCTACTTCATAAATTCCAAGTTGCTCCATTTGATCCAGATCATTAAACATTACAGATTTGATAAGGTGCATTGGCAATATGTCAAAGGGGAACACTTTTTCCATTTCACCTGTTACAACAAAAGCTCTGACTTCACCATTTAAATTAGTGTCAAGAACTCGTTTTTTATTCGGTGTCATCCACGAGAAGTATGATCGATTGACTGAAAACTTGCCTGTTCCCGGTCCCATCCATCCTTTAGTTAACATAAACTTAGGTTCGTTTCCTTCCGGTATAACGGTAATTTGCGAATGATAGAAGCCAAGCACACCATCGGCTTCGATTTTATCGCCGGTTAAGACATTTCCACTTATATATCGAACATTACCTTCTTTGATATTATCCGCAATAATGTTTTTAATCGGTGTGCCAATCGTTGTTTTTATGTATTTAGGATTCTTTACTTCAGAACCTGTAATGGCGATAATTTTATTCGCCTCAAAATTCCCGGTTAAAAATAACTTCCCGATCAAACCAACATCTTGTACGTTTACGGTCCAGACTACTTCTCCTTTATTGATAGGATCAATATGATGAATTTGTGTTCCTACATTTCCTACCGGATGTTTTCCTGAAATTTTGTTGATCTGAACACCTTTAGCTTGTGTAAAAGCAATATCCGGAGCTCCCGAGCCATTCACTGTCAGATGAACACTACCATCGGTTAACTTGGTCAGGACATCTAAACCGGTTTGAAAAGACTTATCTTCTTTTTCCTGGTGCATGACAAAATCAT
>CAZCAD010000231.1:3856-5628 GCA_964496525.1 uncultured Flavobacteriales bacterium
GGGAGCAGAATCAAATGCAGAAATGAATATTGCCTTTGGTTTATCCTCCGGAATGGCAATTACATCTATGGGCCTCATTTTAATGAATGGCCAAACTCCAGCTTTTAACATATAATTTCTGACTTCATCCGAACTCATTGAAGATGGGTCCTTTACGCCGAAATCTTCAAACGAATTTTCGCTATCCGCCTGAATGCGGACTTCCATTATTCTTCTTTTTGCTCCACGAACAATATCAGTTACCTCACCTGCGACAGGTGAAACAAATTTCACTTCCTCCCTGTATTTATTGTAAAAAATTGTAGTTCCAGTCTTGACTTTTTCTCCCACTTTGACGGTCATTTTAGGAACTATACCGTGAAAATCGGGTGGTTTAATAACGAAAATTTTTGCAGGCTCAATATTGCTCTTGAGTTTGTCAGCTTCGCCTATGAGTTTGATATCTAAGCCTTTCCTTAATTTGATAGTCCGGGACATATCGATTCTGGAATTTAGATTAATTAACAAATTTATGAATCTGCTACCAATTTTAGACCATTTTTCGACCAATACTCTAATTTAGAATCATTCTAAATAAGGAAAAATCTATAGTAATTTTTGCAGTTCGCTTAAGCAATGAATTTGAATAGATTCAGTGTTTATATCCACTTTATTAGGGTTGAAAAATATTGTTTTCATCCCACTATTTTTCGCTCCTTGAATATCGACTTCATAGCTATCTCCAATCATTACAGATTCATTTGGCGAAGCACCAGCTTTTTCTAATGATTTTGCAAATACCAGCGGGTTTGGTTTATTTACACCGATTTCTTCAGAACAGATGACAATATCAAAATATTGACTAAGATCAGAATGTCGAAGTTTTATATCCACAATCTCTTTAAATCCATTCGTAATGATATGGAGTGGATATTTATTATCAAGATATTTTAACGTTTCGTGTGTATGCGGAAAGATGTGATTTTTTTTTGGGCTGAGTTGAATATATTGATCTCCAAATTCGATTGCAAGGTCTTTTAGATTGTCGATGTTATATTCTTTGAAAGTATCATAAAATCTACCGGTTCGGACAGTTTCTTTATTGATTTCGCCATCTCTATATTTTTGCCAATAAATAGAATTGATTCTCTGATAAGTTTCAATAAAGTCGCTGACGGATTCAATTTTTTTGTCCAGGTTAAATGCGAAAAATAGTTCGTGTATGGCCTCTGACGAATTTTTTTCAAAATCCCAAATAGTATGATCGAGATCAAAAAATATATGCTTAATTCCCTGCATTATTGAAGAGAGATCCAGAGGCACATAAGAAAACTATACGATCCGGTGAAGATTAGCATTAAGGGAAAAGTTCTTTTTCTGTTCCCATAAAATTTTGCACAAATGATTGAACCGATGGGAATAGACAGTAATAACGGAGCTAATATAGTTACGCCATAAATCCCAATAGTTCTCTTTATCCAAACGATAAATACATTCATCCTGGTGAACACTTTTTTTCTAGGGATGGGCTCTCCCTTCTCAAGAGCCAGGCGTCTTTTAATCTGCCGTTTGAGTGAAGCTCTTTTCATTAGCCAACCACTCCCCCAATAAGAAACTATCATAATAAACCAACCTCCGGCCGTCACAGAAATAAAAATCTCAGTTACCGAAGGCTCATAATCGATGGCTTTAGATGCACTGAGCGTGAGCCAATGGGCAAAGAGGAACTTTATCATACCTAAACTAAAACCTGTGATGAATAAACCTGAGTGCATAATCCGATCAAAGTTTTG
>CAZCAD010000231.1:5638-5869 GCA_964496525.1 uncultured Flavobacteriales bacterium
CCAAAGGCCAAATCACCGGCATCACCTAATCCGGGAATAATATAGGCTTTGTCGTTAAGTTCAGGATCGATAACACCAACCCAGATTTCGGCATTTTCAGGCAGTATTTCTAACATTCTATCAATTCCCTGTTGACTTGCAATCACTGTTGCAATATGAATTTTGGATGGAGTACCATTTTTAATTAGCGCTTCAAGAACGAGTTCAATTGAATTCCCGGTGGCTAGCATA
>CAZCAD010000232.1:0-2027 GCA_964496525.1 uncultured Flavobacteriales bacterium
GCGGGAGATTTTCAAAGCCAATGCATACACCAAATCCTTGTATTCATTCACCAAGGGGGTAAAGCAGGAGGTGTCGCCTTCTTTCAGGCGTTTCTTAATATGTTCAATTGCGTCGAGTTCCACTGGGGAAGCTTAGTCCTCGTCGTTTGAATCCGTTAAAGTTGGGTCCGGATACCTTCTATTAATAAAATAGGCCGTGGCCATTGCGATTCCGCCGAATAAAAAGGCGAAAACCAAACTTGCCTGTGATCTCTCCATGTCAAGATCATCATATAACAGCTGTCCCAGAAGGATTCCTGTCGGAACAAAAACAAACAATAATGCTGTTCTCAGCCGACTGTGCTTCTTATTTTTCAATTCCGCCTTGGCCTCTTCCTTCACCGGATTCATTCCCGCTTCTATCATCGCGATTTTCTGTCTATGAGATGCCATGATTGCCGTGTAGGCAATTACACCGCCGAGAATCATACCTGCGTAGGGGATTAGTAATGCTAAATATTCCATAATAATTAAAGTGTTTTCTTAATTAGTCACAAGATGTAACAATCAGGTTACAAAAAACCTGAATTATTTTATTTCGCGAAAAAGATAAGGGTTATGAATGACGAACTGGAATGTCGTCATCGCCCTCCGACTTCAGAGCCAGTGTTGCTCTCGTCAGAATTGGAAGAATCATTCGCTTTGGGTTTTAACCACCTGTATAGTCCTCCCCAAATAGCTGTAGTCCAATGACGCCAAGAGTTTTCTCGCCGTTTTTCTATTTGACTTTAAACAAGTTCGAAATAAAAAAAGTAACAAATGGATTAGCTATTTAGCCGTCATTTTCTGAAAGTAAATTGATCAATGTTGAATTTGCATAAACGATTTCACGTCCAATCTTTTTAGGAGGATCCAAGACGGTTAATTCCACTAGTTTATTCAATATTGAAGTAGCTGTCTTTCGATTCGCTACTTTGTACTTATCATTCGCGCTTAAGTGCACTGATTTTATATAAGGCTGAATAAATATTGCGTCAATGTATTCTTTATCCATTTTGGAATCTCGTTGCCGAACATAGGCCAATGTTTCTTCCTTGAGATTATTGATTTGTTCAATCTTTGCTATCGTATAATTGGCCGTAGATTCGATTGCTTCCAGTATAAATAATAACCATGGTTTCCATGCCTGCCTTTCCGTTACGCCTTTAATGCAATATTGATAATCCTCCTTGTTCTCACCAATGTACCTGCTAAAATATGCTATTGGAAACTTCAAGATTCCTTTATTTACCAGATATAAGACGTTTGAGACTCTACCCGTTCGTCCGTTGCCGTCACTAAAAGGGTGAATCGCCTCAAATTGATAATGTCCAACTGCCATTTTAATAAGCGGATCGTGATTATACTGCTCATCATCATTTAGATATTTGATCAGGTTATCTAACTTTTCGTTTAATATGGCATTGCCTTTAGGCGGCGTATAAATCCTTTCTCCAGATTTAATTCCTGATCCCGGTTTAGTAAGCCATGCTTCTTGTAAGTCTGTTCTTATCCCGGCAGTAGAATCTTTAATTATCTGGAATAAACGAATGAAAATTTCCTTTTCTAATCTACCAGATTCCTTCACCAGGCTCATTCCTTCCATTAAGGATTCCCTGTAACGAAGTACTTCTTTAGCTGTTTCACTCTTCTTCTCAGTCGCAGACAGTGCCAGTGCCTGATAAAGTGCATCTGTTGTAGTAACAATATTTTCAATTTTGGAAGATTCTTTTGCTTCCTGAAGAGCTATTGTATTTACCATGATTTGGGGATCATCTAATGTATTAGTGATACCGTCAAGTTTTGCAATTGCCCTTGAAGCGGTTACCAGTTTTTGAAGAATCTCTATATCATCTATCTTTTCCTGTGGAGGAGGCAGTAGGGGGAGTTCATTATAGGGAACGTTTCTATCGTATGCCATATCTAATATTATTCGGGTAAAAAATTCAAAATATTACGCTGATAGCAATTATAGGGGTAAATTTTCATACAAACAAGCTTATCGGGGT
>CAZCAD010000232.1:2042-5867 GCA_964496525.1 uncultured Flavobacteriales bacterium
ACCCATATAGTGATATTAGGTGTAAAAGTGAGCATTATCTCAACTATCGGGGTAAATAATGCAATAGATTACCCGCATATCGAGTAGCGTCAGATTATCCGGTGGATTTTCAAATTCACTATGGGATTCCAATTGCCTCAGTATTAACCAAAACTTATGATATCGATAAAGTCAAGTTATTTAAAGAGCCGACTTAGTAATTAAGGGTTCGTTTAATTCCTTCTGCAACTTTGTCTCCATTCGGAAGAAGTGCTGCTTCAAGAATAGAATTTAAAGGAATTGCCGGTGTATCAATGGAACCAATAATTTCAATCGGCCCATCTAAAGACTCGAAACAATTCAGTTGGATTTTACCGGCCACGCCTAAAGTGAAAGAGGATTCAATTGACTCTTCGGTAACTAATATAACTTTAGAATGTCGCCTGACCGATTCAAAAACTCCTTCTTTATCCCATGGGCTCAACGTGCGTAAATCGACGATTTCAATCTGTCCGGGGAATTGTTCCGCAGCCTGCATCGACCAATAAACACCACGACCGTAGGTGATTATGGTCAACGATTCGTTTGAGTCAATTTTATCTTGATCTGCTAATTGAACAGTTCTCAATTTTCCAAAAGGAATGACATAGTCTTCAGCGGGTTCAATTGACATCGCTGCTTCTGTACCTTCGAGCTTGGACCAATACAATCCTTTATGTTCCAACATTACAACCGGATTCGGATCATAGAAGGCAGATTTCATCAATCCCTTTAAATCAGCTCCTGTGCTGGGATAAGCGACTTTGATTCCACGAATATTTGTTACAATCGATTCAACGGATGATGAATGGTAGGGGCCACCGCTGCCGTAAGCACCAATCGGTACACGTATAATAGCACTGACCGGCCACTTTCCATTGGACAAATAATAGGATCGACTTACTTCGGTAAAGAGTTGATTCAAGCCGGGCCATATATAGTCGGCGAATTGAACTTCTACAATTGGTTTCAAACCAACTGCTGACATTCCGACCGTACTGCCAATAATAAAAGCTTCCTGAATCGGGGTATTAAAAACACGGGCATCTCCAAATTGCTGAGCCAGAGTTGCTGCTTCTCTAAAAACGCCTCCTATTCTTGCGCCAACATCTTGACCGTAAAGAAGAGCCTCGGGATGCTTTTCCATCAATTCTCGAATCCCGAATAGAGCACTATCAACCATCACCGTTGCTTTCTTTCCGACCGGCTCTCTCTCTCCAACTTCTTCCGTAATCGGGGTCGGTGCAAAAATGAAATCTGTTACACTCTCCGGATCAGGATCAGGAGAATTCATTGCACGCTCAAATTGTTCTGCAATATCCACCTTGATATCTGATTCAAGCTGCTCAATTTCTGCCTTGGTCATTCCCGACTTTAAGGCCAATGCTTTCATTTTAGGGTAAGGGTCACGAGTCGAATGCTCGTCCAAATCGTCCCTATACCATTCCTTTCTTACTCCCGAAGTATGATGTCCCAAAAGAGGAACCTTGGCGTGAAGCAGAAATGGACGGCGTTCTTTTCGAATAATTGCAATAATTTCTTTCAAAGTTTGGTACGACTCTTCAAAATCACTACCATCAATTGTCCTGACCTCAATTCCGTTGAATCCTCTCATATAATGAGTGATATCCTGCGCCCTGGTTTCCTCGGCAGTAGCAGAAATATCCCATTCATTGTCCTGAACAAAGTACAGTATTGGAAATTGCTTCAAGGCCGCCATCTGAAAAGCCTCAGATACTTCACCTTCCGTACAAGCTGCATCCCCTAACGAACAAACGACTACTGGATTTTCTCCATTAAAATCCTCTGCCAAACCAAGAATTTCTTTGTATTGAATTCCCATCGCTACGCCTGTTGTTGGAATTGCTTGCATCCCCGTAGCTGACGATTGATGTGGAATCTTTGGCATATCATCTCTATTCAAGCTTGGATGAGCATAATAGGTACGACCACCGGAGAAGGGGTCATCCTTTTTGGCGAAAACCTGCATCATCACTTCTTCCGGTTCCATTCCAATTCCTAATAAGATTGAATCATCTCTATAATAAGGTGCTACCCAATCCTGAGGCATTAGCTGAAGTCCGAGCGCAAGTTGAACCGCCTCGTGACCGCGTGAGGTCGCATGAACATATTTTGACGTAACCTTCGTATTGGCTTCGAATATATCGGTCATTGCCTTTGCTGCGCACATTAACTCTAAGGCCCGACGAATCACCGGTCGGGGTGTACGGCTGTTCTTTTTGCCGGAAGATTTTTTTGAATCCTTCTTTTTAGATGCGGCTTGGGGCATAAATGGCGCGAATTTTGGAATATCAAATATACGAATTGTTTAGCAGGATTACCAGACATGCGAAAGTGGGTAAAATGAGTCTTTCGACGCTCTGTCTCCCGTCTTTTGTCTTAATTTCACAAGCGCAAATTAAGTTTTTGAATGCCCGTTGAACCACTCATCCTTAAGAATAATGCTACTGCCCCAATTATTCATATTTTTGGTCAAAACACAATATAAATGAGAACTGTCCTTTGTACACTATTGATCGGTCTTATGGCATTACCCGTCACTGCTCAAAAAGAATTGACGCTAAATGAAGCCGTTAGACAGCAATGGGGAATATATAGACCTGCCAGAACAATGAGTCTGAGCTGGATTCCGAACACCAACAATTTTGTTTACCTGTCTGAGGATTATTCAACGATTAAAATGCGCAGTACGGATAGTGAAGACGAAACTGATCTCATTACCGCCAAAGATTTGGAGGAGTGGACCGGATATTCATTTGATCATCCTTCAATTATAGAGTGGAAGGACGAAAATTCGTTTTATACCTCGAAAGACGGTAGTTACTATCTGGTCAACGTTAAAAACGAATCCGGCAGAACAGTTGCTGAGACTGCGGGAGAGGCTGAAAATGCTAAATTGTGTGGTACTACAGGAGCTGTTGCTTACACTATTGGAAACAATCTCTACTATGCTCAGGGTGAAGAATCGAAAATCCAGGTAACGGATATGAAGGACGAATTTGTCGCCGGTCAGGCGATTGCTCGTCGTGAATTTGGAATTATCGATGGAATATTCTGGTCGAATAGCGGAAATTATCTTGGATTTTACATCAAAGACGAGGGCCCTGTGGCTGATTATCCATTGTTAGATATCACCACTCCAACCGGAAGTTTAAAATCCGTCAAGTACCCAATGGCAGGACAACCGTCAGAAAAATCCGGAGCGGGGGTGTACAACATGAAAACTAAGAAGGTTGTCACCATAAAACCCAGGGGAGATGAAGAAGACTACATCACCAACTTTAGTTGGGGACCGAAAGATGAATTCTTTTATGTGATAGAAGTGAATCGTGATCAAAATCATGCTCAAGTTCAAAAATACAATGCGGCGACAGGCGACTTTGTTGCAACGCTCATTGAAGAGAAGAATGATAAATGGGTGGAACCGGAATCTCCACTCTACTTTGTGAATGACAAGGAATTCATCTACATGAGTGAAAAAGATGGATTCATGAATATGTATCTCTACAGTGACAAGGGTGAATTTGTCAAGCAATTAACTCAGAATAAATGGGTAGTTCAAGATATTGTTGGTCATGACGTTAACGGAAACGTATTTTTTAAAGGAACCGGAGAGGATCCAAGACAGCGTCATTATTTCAAGATAAATATTGAGACGGGAGAACAAGTTCAGCTAACGAAAGATGGGGTACATAACGCCACTTTTTCTTCAGACTTCATCTACTTTTTTGATGCGATGTCATCTCCAACCATTCCAAATTTAGAGACAATTAGAACCACTAAAAA
>CAZCAD010000233.1:0-3370 GCA_964496525.1 uncultured Flavobacteriales bacterium
AAGAGCCCAACTAATTTTAATAATGAAGCAAATATTTTCGGCTTTCGATTAGACATTATAACAAAGGATTTGTATAGAGGTAAAAATTCCTATTTTTTTATTAGCTAAGGCTACGGTTAGAGGGAATAACCTGCCTTTGGCAGGCAGGCGCAGGGTAATGAAAAAAGAGTTTTTTTGCCATGCACATTCAATTGTTATAATGTCTACTATACCAAACGCTTCATCACGTATCGACTAATCTTGGAATAAAATTGAGGAGGAGTTAAAGTTCTCCATCCAAAATCATTTAAACTTCCGCCCATTACAAAGTACTGATCCAGATTTTCATTTTGAATTTCCTCCAGAACGTGCTTTCTCAAATTCAGCAGAGCGATCCAACCGTCCTGATCATCTATCTCGTCAAACCATTCTTCATAGTAACAATCATCCGAGGCATGAAAATTGAGAACATTCTCAGCAATAAGAACAAATTTATTAATACCACATTGCATTAAGATCTCGACAATTTCGCGCTTAAAGATCATGACGTCATTGTTAATGGTATCGTTCCATTCACCAAATAACTCGATAATAGCGAACCCATCTTCGTAGTCGGTGTACAGGATTTTGATAAACAATGTTGGCGAACCAATATTATCCCATTGGGGATGAATCAAGTAATTATAGATACTGTCCGTAAATTCGAACTCACTGTAGATGCGTTCATAAAAAGGAGATTGAATGTCGCTGGAGGCGTCATAATATCCTCTCCAATTATAGTATGGTTCAATTGTATGCAAAAATTTAATAATTCAAAAATTCAAAAACTCAATTTAGGGTCGCAAAGATAATTTCTTTAAGCTTTCAAACAAGCAAGAATTCATTAACTTTGGCCGTCAATAATTTAAGAAAAAAAATGAAAACAAAAAAACTAAGTAAAATCTTAGTCCTGAGTATTTTAGGATTGTTCGTTTTGTCATGTGGATCAGACAGAAGCAGAGAAGACCAGGTAAGTGCAATGATTAACAAAATTGAAGACCCTTTTACGATTGTTAGTCTGAACCCACAAAACTTAATGGATAAATCAGGAGTTGAGGACGGAGCAGTTCCATTTACTTTCGAAATGATTACCGGTTTATTTCTGGAAGACAGTGTAACCGGAATCGACTATTCGGTCAAAATTCAAATGGTCGTTGCTTCGGGTAAAGGATTTACTCCGACGGCTTACGGTATTTTCAGAGTTGCCGATTCTGAAAAGTTTGAAGAGATGTTGGATAAAGAGGCGAACGCCAAGATCAAAGAAAAAGAAGGATTCACTTATGCAATTCAGGAAGGTGACGGCTATGTGGTAGTTTGGAACGAGGAATTTGCGATTGTTTCATCCATACCGATGGATTTTGCGGCAATGCTTACCGGTGGGGGTGGAGATCAGGGTGAAGGTCAGGTGAATGTTTGTATCGATTTGATGAAAGCCGCCGATGAGGGTGAAATTAATGATGAGTATTCTACATTCTTGAAGCATGACGATGATGTTTGTTTTTACTATGATGGTAAAGGAATGTTTGGTTACCTCGAAGCCATGACAATGGGAGAAGCAGAGGAGCTGGATCAGTTCAAAGATATTTATGAAGGAATGGGTTACGAAATGTTCTTGAACTTTAACGATGGCAGTATTGATTTGAACTGGACGGCTAATCTTACCGATGATTTAAGAGAAAAGCTTTCTTTCATTGGTAAGGGCGGTGTAGATAAGAAATTACTTTCTTATGGAAATTCTGCAAATCCTGTTTTGGTAGGAACGTACAATGTAAACTTCCCTGACTTGTTTGATTTTATGGAAGACATGCTGGATGATCGAGAAATGGATGAAATGGAAGAAGGGCTGGAAGAGATTGGATTGACAATTGATGACGTGAAATCAGCAATTTCAGGTGAAATTTTGTACTCAATTGATCGAATTGAAACCAAGGAAGAGATTTGGGATTATGGATATGGAGAACCGTACACCTATAAAACAACTGAGCCTGTAGCGGGTGTGGCGATTAAAGTTACTGATAGAAGTGTGATCGAAAAAGCACTTAAATCATTAATGGATATTGTTCCGGCTGATCAAATGGATTTGGCTAAATTGAGTATTGATGACGAAGAGATGATGGCTCTTTTCGAAGAGATGGCTTATGGACCTAAAATCGAAGAGCAAGCTAATGGCGTCTTGAGAATTGATGAGGCGTATATGTTCTTAGGCAAAGATGTCTTATTCATCAGCAATGACAGTGCCTGGTCTCAAAAGGTCGCTCAAGGTAAAGGAGTAAAAATTAAGGATCCGAATGGCGATCTGGGTAAAAATCCGTTTGGGATATATGCAAACTTCACAACACTTGCAAAAATGGAAGACTTGGACGATGCCGAGCCATTTGTAAAAATGTTCACTGAGTTTTCAGGTGGGGCTAACCTCGATGAAGGTCATTTTAGCCTGAAACTGAAGAATAAATCCAAAAATTCCCTTCGTATTTTGACGGAAGTCATCTCGGACGAATTAAATAGGTTGGACGAAATGAAGAATCCTGAATTGAAGGAAGAATTAGACGAGGCTATTAAGGCGTTGGAGGAACTTGATGGGGAAGACGGAATGGGCTGTGAAGCCGGTGCTTGTGAAGCCGGAGCCTGTGAAGGAGGAAAGTAGTTCAGCAAAAAATATTAAAAAAGGTTCCGACTCTCATCGGGACCTTTTAAACCAAACTATGAAAAAACTCCGGGCTTGCTTTAACCTCAACTCGGACACGCCGGAAGCGTGTTACTAAGAAATCTTAATGCTTTTCGCTTTTATCTTTTTATGTTCCTCTTTCGGAATGGTAACCGTTAGAATTCCGTTTTTAAAGTCTGCGTAAATATTCTTTTGATTCACGTTTTTCGGTAGTCGGAAGCTTCTTTTGTACTTTCTAATACTAAATTCTTTCAATGTGAATTTTACTTCCTCGGTGACTTCTGCCTCATTAGATGATGATGCCGTCGTCTGTTCATCTTTCCGTTCAGCTACGATGCTCAGAAGATTTTCATTTATATCCAGCTGAATATCAGTCTTAGTCATGCCGGCTAATACGGCCTCAATGGTATATTCTTTATCATCCTCACTTATGTTAACCGACGGTGATCGATGGTGATCCACTGAAGGCGATGTAATGGGATGAAAAAAGTCGTCATTGAAAAAGGAGCTCATCATGTCTCCAAATACTGGGTAGTTTTTTCTTCTTACTATGTTCATAATTCATTTATTAAACGTTTATAATACTTTTTATGAGGCCTCTTTGCTTCAATTCTGATTCTCAAACCTCTGTTTCTTCCTTTGCAAGAAGGGGGCCATTCCATTTTTCATGCCAAATTGACGCAAAAC
>CAZCAD010000233.1:3393-5848 GCA_964496525.1 uncultured Flavobacteriales bacterium
CAATTTTTGGCTGTCAATTCGTATGATTATTGCAATAAATTCTCCAAAAAGTAGTTATTTCTTAATTAAGGATAAAAAATAGGGGGCTGTTTATAAAAAAATATGTTTTTTCCTCAATTACCCCCAAAAAATGATCTACATTTGACAATAAATTGTATAAATCATTAAATTATCCTGAATAATGGCAGAACTGGGAGAAAAAGTCAACGGAATATCCGCTGCATTGGCTCAACAAGCAAAACAAAAGATGAATTTGAGAAGAGTTTCTGAATATTTTGGTGAAAACACCTTTCACCTTGATAAAATGCGTGAGTGTCTCACAGAAGATGCTTATGAGATTGTAAAGAACGCAATTGAACACGGTACTGCCGTGGATCGCTCAGTCGCCGATCAAATAGCAACAGCTATGAAGGACTGGGCGATTTCTAAAGGAGCGACACACTACACACACTGGTTCCAACCTTTAACAGGATCGACTGCAGAAAAACATGACGGCTTTTTCAAACCGATCGGACCGGGCAAGGCCATTGAGCGATTTGAAGGCGATCTCCTTGTTCAGCAGGAGCCAGATGCTTCCTCTTTTCCAAGCGGAGGCATTAGAAATACCTTTGAAGCACGCGGATATACGGCCTGGGATCCTTCATCACCGGCTTTCGTGATTGATGGTACACTTTGTATTCCCACTGTATTCATAGCCTATACCGGAGAAGCACTGGATTATAAAATGCCATTGTTAAAAGCATTATTAGCCGTCGAAAAAGCAGCTTTAAACGTTTGCCATTATTTCGATAAGAACGTTACTAACGTAAAAGCTACTTTGGGCTGGGAGCAGGAATATTTCTTGATAGATATCGACTTATTCAACGGAAGACCTGATTTATTAATGGTGGGCAGAACAGTATTTGGTCACTCACCGGCTAAAGGACAGCAATTAGATGACCATTATTTTGGTTCTATTCCTGTTAGAGCTCAAAATTTTATGAAGGAATTTGAGTATGAATCACATTTATTGGGAATTCCTGTGACCACCAGGCATAATGAGGTCGCTCCAAACCAATTTGAGTGTGCTCCAATGTATGAAGAAGTGAATTTGGCCAACGATCACAATTTACTACTCATGGATATAATGGAGAAAGTTGCTACAAAACACAAATTTAAAGTCTTACTACATGAAAAACCTTTTGCCGGAATCAATGGGTCCGGGAAGCACAACAATTGGTCGCTCAGTACCGATACAGGAGTAAACCTTCTTCAACCGGGAAAGAATCCTAAATCAAACATGCAGTTTTTAACCTTCTTTGTCAACACAATTAAGGCCATTAAGGATCATGCTGATTTGTTGCGAGCATCAATCGCTTCGGCTTCAAATGACCATCGGTTGGGAGCTAATGAAGCACCTCCGGCAATCATTTCGATATTTATTGGAACCCAGTTGACCAAAATGCTTGATGAATTAGAAAAAAGTATCAAGGCAGGAAAAATGACACCTGAGGCCAAGACAGAATTAAAATTGAGCATCGGAAAAATTCCACAAATATTGCTTGATAATACTGACAGAAACAGGACGTCGCCCTTTGCATTTACAGGAAACAAGTTCGAGTTCAGAGCAGTTGGATCTACGGCGAATTGTGCTCACGCAATGACAGTTCTGAATACGATCGTTGCTCGTCAACTAATTGAGTTTAAAAAGAACATTGATAAAGCGATTGTCGGGGGAGATAAAAAAGACGAGGCAATTTTAAAAGAACTTCAAAAACTGATCATCGATTCTAAAGAGATTCGATTCGAAGGAAATGGGTATGCTGAAGAATGGGTCGAAGAAGCAAAGAAAAGAGGACTTTCTAATTTAAAGGACACCCCGAGAGCCTTGGATGTCTGGTCAACGAAGAAAACGAAAGATTTGTTTGAGGGATTGGATATTTTGTCTGCTGTTGAAATAGAAGCGCGACATGAGATTGAACTTGACAACTATATATTGAAGCTACAGATCGAGGCAAGAGTAATAAGCGATCTGGCCAAAAATCACATAATGCCGGCGGCCTTGGAATATCAGAATATTCTCCTTGAAAATGTTCAAGGATTGAAGGATGTTCTCGGAGAGGAGGAAGGAAATGATGCGGCAAGAACTCAAATTAATTTTGTCAAATCAATCTCAAAGCATGTAAACAACATGAACGACAAAGCCAATTTGATGATTTCAGCTCGAAAAGAGGCAAATCAGATTGTGGATACTCGAGAAAAGGCTTATGCCTACTGCGATGAGGTCAAAAGTTTATTTGATGAAATTCGGTATCATGCTGATAAGCTCGAAATCATGGTGGCGGATGATATGTGGCCATTGCCGAAACTGAGAGAAATACTGTTTACTAAGTAAGCAAAGGTCTTGGATATGTGCTGCGGGATTAATCCCGCAGCTAATAATTAAATAATTTAAGGTGGGGTTTAAACCCCACCG